>JBIKKS010000104.1:0-6645 GCA_044360235.1 Flavipsychrobacter sp.
TGTGTAGTTTGGCGGTTTTTGCACAAAAAACAACCAAAGGTGCTAAACCTACTACCCGCAAATTATTGTTGCCTCAGGCATATTTTGCCAGCACCAATTTTTCGGGTGGTGTGGTTAAAAGAGATACACTTAGTAAGATGCTGAGAAAGGGCATAGCAGTTCGCGATTCGGCTGGGAATGCTTACAAAGTTCATGGTTTTGAATTTGGGTATGCTGAACGTGGCTGGTTTGACGATTCTGCTGCAAATCCTATACTAACTATAGATTACCTTACAGAGTATTGCATGGGGGATACATTGAGCGGAGGTGTTACATCTAGTATATATGATAGGTTGAAGCCGGGTGATACCTTATTTATAAATAGAGTGAGCGTATATCGCAGACCCACCAATACAGGTAATGAAGCCACAGAAGATGATGTGATTCTGAGCAAAGGAATAAAATGTGTGATCACTAAATAGTGATTGTTTTTATTCTGCCATCAGTAAATACATAGTTACTACTGATTGTCGTCCTGATTATTGTCGGCTGTTTGCAGGTACTTTGCATCAAAATTCATCATGGCAGTAATAAAACAAGTTTTTCCTGTTACAGGTATGAGCTGTGCTTCTTGTGCTGCCAGTATCGAGAAAGTAATTATTGCGCAAAAGGGAATAGGTAGTGCCGGAGTGAATTATGCCAATAGCAATGCCCTTATAGAGTATGATGAAACCTTAGTAACACCCGAAAAAATAAAAAGTGTAGTAAAAGCAGCAGGATACGACTTGGTGTTAAGTGCAGATGCTGGCTCTGTGGATGCAACGAATCAGAAATCTTTATCGGCGCTTCGCAGCCGAGCGATAGTTGCTATCATTTTTGCCATCCCGTTGTTTATCATTGGCATGTTTGCTATGAATATGCCCTATGCCAATTACATAATGTGGGCGCTAGCAACTCCGGTTTTGTTTTATTCAGGTTCTCGCTTTTTTACTGGAGCTTTACGACATGCCCGTCATGGGGTGGTGAATATGGATACTCTGGTAGCGCTAAGTACAGGTATAGCCTACACGTATAGTATATTCAATACTCTTTTTCCTCACTTCTGGATGAGCAGAGGTATACATGGTCATGTGTACTTTGAGGCGTCGGCAGTAGTGATCACGTTTGTAATGCTAGGTAAGATACTAGAAGAGAAGGCAAAATCTAATACCTCGTCTGCTATCAAAAAGCTGATGGGTTTACAGCCCCAAACAGTGGTGCGAGTAACCGATAGTGGCACTCAGGAACTGGTAGACATAACAACAGTAATGCCCGAAGATGTGCTACTAGCTAAGCCCGGTGAGCGAATAGCAGTAGATGGCAGTGTAAAAGAAGGGGCATCGTATGTAGACGAGAGTATGATAACTGGTGAGCCTGTGCCTGTAGAGAAAACTACCAGTATGCCTGTATATGCAGGTACCATAAACCAGAAAGGGAGTTTTACCTATACCGCTGCAAAAGTAGGTGCCGATACCTTGCTGGCGCACATCATAAAAATGGTGCAAGAAGCGCAGGGTAGCAAAGCACCTGTGCAGCAGCTAGTAGATAAAATAGCTGCTGTGTTTGTGCCGGTAGTTATGGGAATAGCTTTGCTCAGCTTTGGGTTATGGGTGCTGCTGGGTGGTAGTGATGGATGGGTGCATGGTTTTTCGGCATTTGTAACGGTGCTTGTTATTGCCTGTCCCTGTGCGCTGGGGTTGGCAACGCCTACAGCCATCATAGCTGGCATAGGCAAGGGGGCTGGAAATGGGATATTGATAAAAGATGCCCGTAGCCTAGAAGATGCCCGAAACGTAAATGCAATAGTACTAGACAAAACAGGCACCATAACTTATGGTGAACCACAAGTAACCAGATTGCAATGGACGACAGGGGCAGATGGACCATTGTTACAATCTGTGCTGTATAGTATGGAGCAGTTATCTGAGCATCCGCTAGCTGGTGCGCTGGTGGAGCACCTGAAAGCTAATGGTGCTGTGGAGTTGCCGGTCAACTCATTCAGTAGTATACCTGGTGGTGGTATAACGGGTTTCTGCAATCGTACCTTGTATTTTGCAGGTACTACTGCTTTGTTGCAGTCAATGAACATAAACATACCTGAAGAGTTGCAGGCTGATGCTGATGCATTGGCTCAGCAGGCCAATACCATTATTTGGTTTTCAGACCATGCCAATGCAATGGGGTTTGCTGCGCTTACAGATACCATAAAGCCTACATCAGTAGCGGCTGTAGCTCAGCTACAGCAAATGGGTATAGAAGTATACATGCTAACCGGAGACAACCAATATGCGGCGACAGCTATAGCCCACCAAGTGGGTATAAGTGAGGTACAGGCTGCAGTATCGCCGGCAGGTAAAGCCGCCTTTATAAAACAGCTGCAAGACAATGGCAAGATAGTGGCGATGGTGGGCGATGGTATCAATGACAGTCAGGCGTTGGCACTGGCAGATGTGAGTATAGCCATGGGCAAAGGGGCCGATATAGCTATGCAGGTAGCAGGCATAACCATCATATCTTCTGATCTTGCAGCCATAGCCAAATCCATCAACCTATCTCGCAAAACCGCCTCACTTATCAGGCAAAACTTGTTTTGGGCATTTATTTACAATGTCATAGGTATACCCATAGCAGCAGGTATACTGTATCCAGTAAATGGTTTTCTGCTCAATCCTATGATAGCTGGTGGGGCGATGGCACTCAGTTCTGTATCAGTAGTAGCAAATAGCTTAAGGCTGAAGTGGATGCAACTGTAAACAGTTGTATTCTTTTGTAAACAATGTACTTTTGCTGGCGTATTTATAAGTAAGCACTCAAATTTATGTTCAGGCATCGGGGAAGTTCAAGAACATTTACCGATAATTTTCGTTTAGCTGCTTTTTTGTCTTTTACCTCAGGTATTGTCAATATTTGCGGTGTATTAGCGGTAGGTATACTTACTACAAATGTCACGGGTCATTTCGCTTTTTTCGCTCAAAACATGATGGCAAAAAAGTACTTGATAGGGATTGAATACCTATTATTTATATTGGTATTTCTGTTAGGGTCTTTTATATCTAATTTTCTTGCAGAATATTTTATCGCAAAAAAACAGAAGGCGCCTCACAATGCTGCTATACTTATTGAGATTTTTACTTTGCTTTTTTTGGCCACAGTAGGCCTTGTTGGTATTGACACAGAAAAGTATGCTTACTTAATAGCTACTTTAATGCTGTTTGCTATGGGCATTCAAAATTCATTGGTAAGTAAAGTTTCTAACTCAATAGTAAGAACTACACATCTTACTGGTCTGTTTACAGATTTGGGCATTGAGTTATCGCAGTTGTTTTTTTACAAAGATCCTGAACATCGTAGTTTGCTTTTGCATAGTATTAGTCTCAGGCTTAGTATTATTTTCTTCTTTTTTCTTGGTTGCATATTAGGCGGCGTTGCTTATATGTCGTTTCAGCTCAAAACATTGTATTTGGCGGCATTGGTAGTTTCGGTGGCTCTTGTGTATGATAATTTTGTAATTGCTGTTTACAGGTTTCGTAAGCGGTTTAAGTAGATGAAGTTTAGTCCTTTAACTTGCGGTGGGGTGATATCATTTACTAGTCCCTAAAACCTATTACATACCATTTGTTTCCGGCCGTTTTTAGAGGGTTGCATGGTATAGGCTAGGCTTAGTTCTATGGCGTTGTTGTAATATTCGTTTAGTTCTGATGTGTTGTAGTCATAAGCTAAAGCTATTTTCCAAGCGTTGTGGCATAAACCAGCATTTACTGAGTGCATCTTTCCAGTTCTATACCACAGACCGGCAAATAATGATGTATGTTTTTTGTTGTTTTTCAAATGGTACATAAGCTCATTCCCTGCTATAAAATTAGTAGTAGGGTTTTGTTTAATGTGCACAAAACATGGGCGCAATTGCCAATGCTTACTCAAGTGAATATTACCACCTACCGTTATAATATGTCTTTTATCAAGGCCCTCTTTTTCGGCTTGCCTTTCTAAAATTGCATCGCTTTGAGTGGAGATATTATTGATACTGTAAGCTACTGTATAATTTACCAATTTGCCTAATGAATGAGAGAAGGATCCACCTAAGTCTATGTTGTAATTTGTCAGGCCGGTTATTGAATAATTAATGGGTGATGGGTGAGTAGTGATTATATTGTAACCAGTGTAGGTGAAGTAGTCAAAAGAAGCATCGTGGTAAAGGGAAGCAGCACCTCCAGTTAAACCAACGGCTATTTCTATCAGGTTTTTTTCTCCTTTACTTTTTCTGGTTTTTATCAACTTGTGCATTGAAACACTTGCATTGTACGATTGATTTTTATTACCATAATATTCTTTGGTCATGTTATACACGTTAGTATACAATCCCCCACCTATATAATCCCCGTTTTTTAGCGTTAACAGAGGTGCATCTACTGATATGTTTGTACTGTTATATGGCGTTAAAGAATTATTACTTTCAAATCTATGATTGGCTATTACCCTAAGCTTGCCAGGTGTGTTGCCCGCAAAAGCGGGATTGAGGATAAGTGGGGTAGCATCTACCAAGGTATGCTGTATGTTTTGTGCTGAGGAGTTTAAGCTCAGTATGCATAGTAAAGAAGAAGTAAAAAGAGTAATAGTGCGCATAGGGTGTTGATTAGTTAGGTATAAAAGTGAGAACGGATAGTAAAACGAAAGATGTAGCTTGGTTATTGTTTTGTATTAGTGATATTTTATTGAAAATATAAAAAACGACAATTGTGGCTTTGAAAAGAGCAGTTTTTGAAAGAAAAATAGCAATAAAACTGTCAAAACTAAACTGACTTAATTTATTTACAATTTTTTATCTTTGTAGTGATGGGTCTTCTTCCGGTTTTCACTAAAGCCGGTTAGGGGATTTATTGCAGTTAAACTACAACTAATGGGGAATGTGTTTTTGCGCTTTATGTCACCTGTATTTTCGGGTTGTGCGTTGCGTGAAATGTTTTTGAAAGTGTTACTGATGATTGTGTTGTTTTGCGGAGTGCAGCATACAGCAGTTGCGGCAGTTACGGTATTACCCGGTACTGGTGGCACTGGCATTTGCAGCAATAAAGCAGTAGGTGGTCCTGCACCAGCATTTACCAGCTTGGGGGCAATACTCATCACAGAGGGTATCAATTCAGATTTTGGTGTAGGTACAAATACTTTGGTGTTGCAGCCTCCAGCAGGGTGGCAGTTTAGCGGGTCGTTACCCACTATTACTTATATCACTGGGTCTAATATTACGGGAGTTTCAGGTTTTATAAGTAGCACAGCACTTACAGTAAACATTAGTGCTACAGGTACCACCATGGCAGACCAGGTAATGATTAACGGCCTACAGGTGCAGCCACTTACTACCACTGCTGCAGCTGGCAATATTATAGCGTCCGTAGCATCGGGTGTCGCCGGTGTGTCGTTGGGGGTAGGTGGTACTAACTTTGGTTCACTATCAGTTACTGCACCTGTTACACCATCTGTTGCTTTGACTTCATCACCATCAGGTGCGTTTTGTCCGGGTACTACAGTAGTGTTTACACCCATACCTGTCAATGGTGGGTCGCCTACCTTTACATGGACGCTCAATGGAATAGATGTATCAATAGGTAGTAGCTACACCAACAGTTCGCTATCAAATGGTAACACCATTAGTTGCCGCATGAATAGTAGTGTGGGGTGTGTGACCACCAATCCGGTTTTCTCTAATACTATAACAGCTACAGTACTTGTAGCTCCAGCATCAATCACAGGGCTCAATACTGTTTGTCCGGGCAATACAATTGCACAGGCATGCGCTACCACTGGTGGGGTTTGGAGCAGTACCATACCTTCTGCAGCCACAGTCAGCACATCGGGTGTAGTAACCGGAGTGGCTGCAGGTACCACTACAATATCCTATATGGTAGGTGGTTGTGCCTCCAGAAGGACAGTTTTTGTCAATAATCCGCCATTGGCACCAGCGCTTACCCCTACAGTTTCTACTATATGCGATGCCACGGGGCTTACTATTACTGCTGCTGCCGGTGTGGCTCCGACTACCGTATTGTCACAAAACTTTAATGCTGGAGTAGCTCCTTGGACGGTTGATACTGTAGGCAGTATCAATATATTACACGGCTCAGAGTGGAAAGCATGTGCAGACAGTTACCTGAATGAGCAGGGCTGGTATAGAAGTCCGGACTCTAGTACTTTTGTAATGGCTAATGCGGACACTTCTGGTTCATCATCTACCTTATCTACTAGGCTTACTTCGCCCACTTTTTCTTTGGCTTTATACTCAGCAGCTACACTTACTTTTCAGCATGCTTATGATTATTGGGCTCCAGGTGATATAAATGTAAACTTAGAAATATCAACAAATGGTGGAGCTACATGGACTGTTATCAATAACTATTTAGGCGCTAGTGTTGGTGGGAAGATGTCTTTCGTTGGACAGTCTTTTTCACTCAATGCATATTTGGGCAACGCCAATGTCAGAATCAGATTCAATTACAGATCTACTTTTGGGTATTATTGGGCCATAGACAACATACTCATTACTGGTGTCACTGGAGTGGTTACACCCACTTGGTCGCCGGTTACGCATTTGTATACAAATCCCGCGTATACTATACCCTACACTGCAGGTAC
>JBIKKS010000105.1:0-6627 GCA_044360235.1 Flavipsychrobacter sp.
CAAAGGCTATGATAGAAGATATGCGCCAAGGGTCTGTGATCATAGACATAGCCTCTGTGACTGGTGGCAATACCGACCTGACACAAGATAACCAAACAGTGATGCACAATGGTGTGGCTATAATAGGCAACTCGGCACTGGCAGCCACTGCATCGTCAGATGCCAGTAAGGTGTATAGCAAAAACGTGCTCAACTTCACGAAACTGATACTGAATGCAGAAGGTGGTATCAACCTCAACTTTGAAGATGATATAGTGAAGGGTACGGTAATAACACACGAGGGCAAAATAGTGAACGAACGTGTGCTGGCACTGAGGTAGTACCACTCACCACTATTGCGCAGCTGTTATGCTCGACTGCATGTGCAGCGACTATTCTTAAAAAACAATTTATTCAATCAACAATTATGGAATCAATAATCAGTTTGTTTACCGACCCCGCCACCTACCGGCTCATGACGATTGTAATACTGTCTATATTCTTGGGTATAGAGGTGATATCGCGCGTACCATCTGTGCTGCATACACCACTGATGAGTGGTGCCAATGCCATACATGGTGTGGTGATAATAGGTGCCATCATAGTGATGGGGCAGGCACATACAGATGATTATCTGGCACTGGTGCTGGGCTTTCTGGCTGTGATACTGGGTACACTGAATGTAGTAGGCGGATTTGTGGTGACTGATCGTATGTTGGAAATGTTTGGGAAGAAAAAGAAGAAGTAAAAATCCAAGGGGGAAATCCCAGGGGGAAAATCCCAAATTCCAAAGGGGAAAATCCAAGGGGAAAATTCCAAATTCCAAAGGGGAAATCCCAAATACCAAGGGGAAATCCCAAGGGGAAAATTCCAAATACCAAGGGGAAATTCCAAAGGGGAAATTCCAAATACCAAGGGGAAACAGAACAGTATAATGGTTAATTAGAGAGAAATGAATGAGCTTGAATTGAGGTGTTTAAAGTTTGCAACTACTATCAGAGATTTTTGCCGATTATTAAAACATGATACTATAAACCTAGTTTACATAAAACAAGTAGTAAGATCCTCATCATCAATAGGTGCTAATTATATTGAAGCAAATGAAAATTTAGGAAGACAAGATTTATTAATGCATTTGAAGATATCGAGGAAGGAAGCAAAAGAGACACAATATTGGTTGGATCTAATAATCACAAAAGATGAAATAACACGTATTGGTTTGAAAAAAGAAGCAGAGGAAATATTACGGATACTTCCAGCAATTTTAAACAAGATACAGGCTAAACAAGAATAAATGACGATAACCAAACTCAAAATGAACTGCTTTTGTAATACAAAAATGAATGCATGAAGTAGACATAAGAGTTAAGTTATTCAATTTGGTTTTTGGAATTTTAAATAATTTGGAATTTAATTACATCGTATGGAAAACATGATACTGCAGTTAATTTATTTGATAGGCTCTATAACCTTCATCATGGGTCTGAAAATGCTATCGCACCCAGATACTGCCAGAAAGGGTAACCTATTGGCGGCTGGTGGTATGACACTGGCAATACTAGGCACCATTTTTCTGTACAGAGATGAAAATGGAGAAGGACTGCACAACTATGCATGGATATTTGCTGCACTAGCAATAGGCACTGTAGTAGGCACATCTGTATCTAAAAAAGTACAAATGACGGCTATGCCAGAGATGGTGAGCCTGTTTAACGGTATGGGTGGTGCATGTGCCATGCTGATATCGATAATAGAATATAGGCACATAATGGCCAATATAGCCACGCATACGCCTGGTACAGGCACTATGATAGTGGTGGTGCTGGGTATGCTGATAGGTACTGTATCGTTTGCAGGTAGTATCATAGCCTGGGGCAAGCTAAATGGCAGCATAAAAGACCGTACCATACCCGGAGGACAGGGTATCAATTTTATACTGTTTGCGGGTATGATAGTACTGGTAGTAATGGTAGCCAGTGGCCAATTTATAGATATGCCGGCATTGTTTTATGGTATACTGGTGCTTTCTGCACTGTATGGTATACTGTTTGTAATGCCTATAGGTGGCGCAGATATGCCGGTGGTGATATCTCTGCTCAACTCGTTTACGGGTGTGGCAGCAGCCTTTGGTGGGTTTTTGTATGACAACCCAGTAATGCTGACCGGTGGTATACTGGTAGGGTCGGCAGGAACTATCCTTACTATACTGATGTGTAAGGCAATGAACAGATCGTTGAAGAATGTACTTATAGGCTCGTTTGGTGGAGCAAAAGCAGGCGCTGGTGCCGCAGGTAGCAAAGAGCAAGGTAACTACAAAGAAATATCGCTAAATGACACAGCTGTGCTGATGGCATATGCTCAGAAAGTAATGATAATACCTGGCTACGGACTGGCTGTGGCGCAAGCACAACATACCTGCCACGAGCTGGAAAAAGTACTGAATGAAAAAGGCGTAGAGGTGCTATATGGCATACACCCTGTAGCAGGCAGGATGCCCGGCCACATGAATGTGCTGCTGGCAGAGGCAGATGTGCCCTACGAAAAACTGCTGGAAATGGAAGATGCCAATGACCAGATGGGCGGCACTAATGTAGTGCTGATACTGGGCGCCAATGATGTGGTGAACCCTGCTGCTAAAGAGGACCCTGCAAGCCCTATATATGGCATGCCGATACTGGAGGTGGAAAGAGCCGAACATGTGATAGTGAACAAACGTAGTATGAAGCCAGGTTATGCAGGGATAGAGAATGAATTGTTCTTCCGCCCTAAATCTTCAATGCTGTTTGGCGATGCTAAAAAAGTGCTACAATCGCTGGTTACGGAGTTAAAACAACTGTAATAGATAGGTGTTTGGCAGCACTCAATTAATGGGTGAAATGAACTGTGTAAGAGAATATGCAGCAGACTTGTAACAAATTTCAAAACTTTAACTAAATTTATGCCATGGTAAGTAAGAAGAACGGCCTGGTAATAACAGCAATAGGGATATTATCATTATTCGTATCGGTTATATACATATCCTCCTGCACCAGAACCCCTGGCGAGTTTCCCTATTCGTGTAGTGGTGTAGTGTGCCAAAATGGTGGCAGATGCGATAGTGGCAAATGTGTATGTCCGGTGGGCTTTGAAGGTACTAATTGCGCTACTGGTACAGTAGATAAGTTTATAGGTAACTGGAGGGTAACACAAAAGGTAGTGGGCAGTGACTCTGCTAATCTGGTAAACACAGTGACTACCTATACTATGCGCTTGATGCGGACAGCTACGAACACTACATTCTTTCTGTATAACTTTAATGACAATCCTACCTACAGTAGTTTGATATGCAGGATAGATAGCATTAAAAAGAATGACTTTAGCATAGATACTACCTCGTCTACTAATATGATATACGATCAGTTTAGATTGAGGAAGGGTTTTGGGTTTATTATTAACAATGACTCTATAAGTATGAATGTGTATGTGCGCAGACTAAACAGTACTGTAAACTGGCAAAACGACACAATGGTGATAGGCTTGAAAAAACTGTAGCTGATACACTGTGTGTAGTGATGAGTAACGCCCAAAAGTATAGTGCCAGGCAATAAGAGAAAAATTAGGATGAAAACTATCTGAAAATTCTCAAAAAAATATTTGCAAAACACAATTTTCCGTTTTACTTTTGCAATCCCTTTAAGGAGTTAGCTGAAAAGCTAGTAGCGAAAAAGGTAATAATAGTTCTTTTAAAAGCCACTTTAGCTCAGATGGTAGAGCAACTGATTTGTAATCAGTAGGTCGCTGGTTCGATTCCGGCAAGTGGCTCTGGTAAGATTTAAACTAAAAAAGTGATTAAGCAGAAAGATGGTTAATCACTTTTTTAAGTTTTGACTGAATGGGCACATTCCACAAGCGGCCAACGTGAGCAGACTGTAAATCTGCCGTCTTTAGACTTCGGAGGTTCGAATCCTTCTGTGCCCACATCAACAATGTGAAAAACTGTAGACCTGATAATAAGCGGTAAGCCGCATACATTTCTTTACAATTTTTCACATTTTTTACAAGCGGGAGTAGCTCAGTTGGTAGAGCGACAGCCTTCCAAGCTGTAGGTCGCGGGTTCGAGCCTCGTCTCCCGCTCGCTTTTTTCAAGTTCTTTTACTTTGATATTTCAGGTTAAAACTTGATGATCGTCTTTGTCTTATTACTTCATATTGACAACTTGAGTTGGTGATTTTTTTAGCTCAGCTGAACATCACCCCTATAATGATAGGGAATGGTCTGGAAAGGGCGGCAATATGAAATAGTAGCAGTTTTTAAGCTGTTGTAGCTCAGCGGTAGAGCACTTCCTTGGTAAGGAAGAGGTCGGCAGTTCAATCCTGCTCAACAGCTCATTTTTTTTAATGCTCTAATTTGAAAAAGCACCTGTTGCAGTAGCTAATTGTGAGGTGAAGGAGTGTAAAAAAATGAAGGATTCACATCTGAATGATAATTCTCTATAAGTAATGAGCGGAGAAACAGTAGAAAAGTAGTGCTATCCGTTAATAATTAGTATTGTAATGTAGGCTTTTTCGATTTCTCTTCAAAAAAAATTTTATTTGGAGACGAAAATAAGTTTATATTTGCACACTTTTTAGAATTAAGCAAAACCAATAATTTCAAAACAATAAAAAATGGCAAAAGAAACCTTTAAGAGGGAGAAACCTCACGTAAACATTGGTACCATCGGCCACGTTGACCACGGTAAAACAACACTGACCGCTGCTATCACTACCATTCTGTCTTCTAAAGGATTGGCAGAAAAGAGAGGATACGATGAAATCGATGCAGCTCCCGAGGAAAAAGAGCGTGGTATCACGATCAATACGGCTCACGTAGAATATGCTACTGCAAACCGTCACTATGCACACGTTGACTGTCCAGGTCACGCTGACTATGTAAAAAACATGATTACTGGTGCTGCTCAGATGGATGGTGCTATACTTGTGGTTGCGGCTACAGATGGTCCTATGCCACAGACAAGAGAGCACATCCTTCTTGCTCGTCAGGTAGGTGTTCCACGTATGGTTATCTTCATGAACAAGGTTGACCTTGTAGATGATGCTGAAATACTGGAGCTCGTAGAAATGGAAATTCGCGAATTGCTTTCTAAGAACGGTTATGATGGTGATAACACACCTATCATTCAGGGTTCTGCTACAGGTGCACTTGCTGGCGATGCTAAGTGGGTTAAAGCTGTAGAAGATCTTATGGAAGCAGTAGATTCTTATATACCATTGCCTCCACGTCCTATCGATCAGCCATTCCTTATGTCTGTAGAAGATGTGTTCACTATCACTGGTCGTGGTACTGTGGCTACAGGTCGTATCGAGCGTGGTGTGATTAAAGTAGGTGAAAACGTTGAGATCGTAGGTTTCAATGAGTCTCCACTTACTTCTACATGTACTGGTGTTGAGATGTTCAAAAAGCTGTTGGATCGTGGTGAGGCTGGTGACAACGCTGGTTTGCTGCTCCGCGGTATTGAGAAAAAAGATATCCGTCGTGGTATGGTTATCTGCGCTCCTAAAACTATTACTCCGCACACAGACTTCAAAGGTGAAGTATATGTACTGAGCAAAGAAGAAGGTGGCCGTCACACTCCATTCTTCAACAAATATCGTCCTCAGTTCTATTTCCGTACTACTGACGTAACAGGCGAGTGCATGTTGCCAGAAGGTGTGGAAATGGTAATGCCAGGTGATAACGTAAACCTTTCTGTAGTTCTTATCGCTCCTATAGCGATGGATAAAGGTCTGAAATTCGCGATACGCGAAGGTGGCCGTACAGTAGGTGCAGGTCAGGTAACTGAAATCATCAAATAATTACTTGCAGCCTAGCTGCAAATGTAATACCTAATACAAATAGCCGTTCCTTGCAAAGGGAACGGCTATTTTGTTTTTTAAAATTTTGCTTTCAGATTGCTCCACTAATAAGTGTACTGGCACTTACACAAATACAAATTGTGAAACAGTATCTGAGGCTGCTACAAACAAACTATCTATACACGATAGATAATAGCATGAAGGCTATAAAAGAAACGACAATAATGACATTAAATGCAATGGTCACTTTGTTATGCAATTTGTAAAAGTTTTGACCTGCTTTTGACGGATAATTGGAAATAAAACTTTTGTCGTAAATCCTGTACAATTTCTGTTTGGGTTTGTAATTTTTGGAGGTGCTTGCTTTTGATATTTTGAAAATTGTTTTTGCTGCTACTACATAAGTGATATTGATCGCGATTATAAAAGCTGAATAATATAGGATTAGTTGTTCGTCTCTGTTCATAGTAGAAATTAGGTTTTAAGGAATTACAAAATGTAAATCTCTTACATAAATTTATGAAACAACCGCTATATTATAAACACTATTATTAGGAGTAATAACACATAGAAACGACATGTGTAGTACAACTAAATAAAAAGTAGCTAAAACGAACGGGTAAGTGCGTATTTATAAGCCAAAACAGCAACGTGATTATTGTGAGATAGTAAAAGTCACTGAGATCGCGGGATAAAGGTTTGAAATTAGCGATACGCGAAGGTGGCGCGCACTATAGATGCAGGTCTGGTAAATGAAACCATCAAATAATTACTTGGAGCTTGGCTGCATAAGTATGAATTAATACAAATAGCC
>JBIKKS010000106.1:0-6612 GCA_044360235.1 Flavipsychrobacter sp.
AGCGGGTAACGTCTATTTTTTCGCCTATTTTAGCTACCATTTCCATCAGTTTTTCGCCTACCGTAGCACCTTCCATAGAGGCAGCTTTCAGTTCGTCGATAGTAGTAGATTTAGTATTCAGTGCTATGTCTGCTACGTTCTGAGCAAAATCAATAAACTCAGCATTTTTAGCTACGAAGTCTGTTTCTGAGCTAAGGTTGATAACTACGCCATAAGTAAGATCAGCATTAGCTTTAGCTATTACTACACCTTCTTTAGCATCGCGGTCGCTACGGTTGGCAGCTACTTTCTGGCCTTTTTTGCGCAGGTAGTCAATAGCGCTTTCAAAATCACCATTGCTTTCTACCAATGCCTTGCGGCAGTCCATCATGCCGGCTCCTGTCTGCTGGCGCAGTTTGTTTACATCTGCCGCCGATATTGTTACTGTGCTCATTGTATTAATTTATTTTTTGTTGTTTTTATAATTCAGGCTGCAAAAATCGTATTTTATTATTAAAGCCCCAAATGTGGGGCTTTAATAATAAAATGAGCATTGTTAATTTTAAATTAAGCATGCTGTAATGTATGTATTGGTTGAGGCTTATCTGCCACCACCTGGGCGAGGAGCACCGCTGCCACCGCCTGGGCGATTGCCACCTGGGCCACCTGGACGGCTTCCGCCACCACCTGGGCGACCAGATCCGCCACCTGGTCCACGACCCGGACCGCCTGGTCCACGGCCTGCACCACCTGGGCGACCTGCACCACCGCCACCGCCTGGTCCACGACCTGGAGCGCCAGCACCTGCGCCAGCTCCGGCACCTGCGCTACGACCACGACCACGGCCACCACGACGGCCACCTTCGCCTTCTTCTTCGTTCATATCCAGTCCACGACCACGGTTGTCCATTTCATCGTCGTTACCATCTTCTTCGGTTTCTTTAACCTGAGCACGCTCCTGAAGACCTTCCAGTATTACAGATGTGAGGTACTGTGTGATGATAGCAATAGATTTAGTAGCATCGTCATTGGCTGGTATAGCGTAGTCTACTTTAGTAGGGTCGCTGTTAGTATCTACCATAGCAAAGGTAGTGATGCCCAGACGTTTAGCTTCTGCCAGTGCAATGTGCTCATGGCTGATATCAACCATAAATATTGCTGCTGGTACACGGCCCATCTGAGAGATACCACCTAGTACTTTTTCCATTTTTTCTTTGCTGCGGGTAAGAGTCAGGCGTTCTTTTTTAGTAACGCTATCCATAGTACCATCGTTCAGCATTTTTTCGATGCTCAACATTTTCTTTACACTCTTACGGATAGTAGTAAAGTTAGTGAGCATACCACCCAACCAACGTTCTGTAACGTAAGGCATATTAGCGCGGGCAGCAGCTTCTGCTACTATTTCCTTTGCTTGTTTTTTAGTAGCAACGAACATTATTTTCTTACCGCTTTTAGCGATAGACTTAAGTGCTGCAGCTGCTTCGTCAAGACCTTCAATAGTTTTGTTGAGGTCTATGATGTGTATACCGTTTTTTTCAGCAAAGATGTAAGGCAACATCTTTGGGTTCCATTTTTTCTTCAGGTGGCCGAAGTGTACGCCAGCTTCCAGTAGCTGCTGATGCAATGTTTTATTATCTTCCATTTGAATGTTTTCTTTGTAATTAACAATAATAATTGTGTGGTTCCCCAGGTAAAAGCCCACAGGGGAGTAGGGCGATTAACGTTTAGAGAACTGGAAGCTACGGCGTGCTTTACGTTTACCGAATTTCTTACGTTCTACAGAGCGGCTATCGCGGGTCATCAGGCCATCTTTTTTCAGCAATGGTTTGTATTCAGGATTCACTTCTACTAGTGCACGGGCAATACCCATTTTAATAGCTTCAGCCTGACCTTTCTGACCACCACCTTGTACATTGATAACCAGATCGAATGTGGTTGATGTTTCAGTTACTTTCAGTGGCAATTCCACTTGATTTTGCAGGTACATGATAGGGAAATACGCTTTGTATTCTTTATCATTTACCGTTATATTGCCTGTACCCTTGCTGATGTATACGCGGGCTACGGCTTCCTTACGGCGACCAACGGCATTTTGCTGTTTTTCCATTTTATATTGTAATGGTTTGAAGATTTTTTAAAAATAGTTGTTTGCTTTCTACTTGATTTTCAGTGAGCAGAAATTAGATGCTCATTGGCTTTGGGCTCTGTGCCTGATGTGGATGCTCGGCAGTTTCGTATACAAAAAGTTTTTTGTACATAGCACGTCCCATACGGTTTTTAGGCAACATACCTTTTACACCACGCTCTATAGCCAGATTAGGTCTGCGGTTAAGGAGTTCCTTAGCAGTTTCTATTTTCTGACCACCTGGGTACATAGAGTAAGTCTGGTATTCTTTATCTTCCAGTTTGTTACCGGTAAATACCACTTTTGCAGAATTGACAACAATTACGTAATCGCCGCAATCAAAGTGAGGAGTGTAGTACGCTTTATTTTTGCCGCGCAGTACAGATGCAATTTTAGAACACATACGACCCATTGTCTGGTTAGTAGCGTCTACAACATGCCAATCGCGTTTTACGATTGTTTCGTTGGCTGATTTTGTCTTAAAACTTAAGTGTCTCATTACTATTTATTGTTTTTTTAAACACCTGCCCAGTGAAGGGAAAGTTATTTTAATAAATTGGAGTGCGAAGGTAATACGGTGTAATGAAAGTGCCAAGAAATTTATTAAGAATTTTTATGCTGTCGTTGTAACTCATTGATAATCAATGTAATTAAGGGAAAAATATTTTCACTCTTCTACATTGTTGGAGTTTCTAGTGCTGCATTTTTGGTGTATTTTTTTGTAAAAAGTATTGGTGCACTTGTATTGTACAGATTATGACGGTATTGGGGTCTGGTAGATATAGATAAAGACTGAGAGGGTGGTTTATTGTTATGCGGTGAGATGAATATAGTAGTTTATAAACAATGATATATGGCTATGCCACGCTGAATAACACCCATGCCTTTGTATAATACCAGATGGAGTGTTAAGAAAAAACAAACGATTACTTTGTTTATTCGGTTACTTGTAATAAATTCACCCCCAAATACTAATGCGGTACTGCTCATGCGGTGCGGTATTGGTTATTTTTGCGACTAAAAGTTTATTTCAGATAAATATAAGAGTATGAAAAGAGTTAGTTTATTGTTTGTATTACTGTTAACGATAGGCTTACAGGCATCTGCCCAGGAAACCCAGACACATACTGTTTCCGGAAAGGTGCTTGATGAGCATGGCAAAGGATTGCCAGGTGTAACGGTGGCTGCTAAAGGCTCTCGTGAAACAGTGGTTACAGACGTCAATGGTGACTTCATGTTTGAGGTGCCAGATGGGTCTAACACTATAGTAGTAAACGCAATAGGCTATGCAACTCAGTATATAGAAGACGATGGACAGTCGTTATCTGTGTCTATGTACCCAATGTCTAAACAACTGGATGGCAACATAGCTACTGCACTGGGTATGAAGCGTGATAAGCGCGGAAGTGGCTACACCAGCACATCGCTGGCTGAAGATGACCTGAATGCTGGTAGCAGCACTAGTATCATTTCTGGTCTGCAAGGTAAAGTAGCAGGTGCCAACATTACCAGCTCTACCAACACCTTTGGTGGTGCAACACGTGTGATACTGAGAGGTGAAAAATCTTTCCTAAAAAACAACAACGCACTGATAGTAGTAGATGGTGTAGTCACTAACAACTACGACCGTACTATAAGCAAACTGAATGGTGCCAATACGGGATTTAACGAGCTGAACCAGATAGATTTTGGTAACAGTGCCAATGACATCAACACTGAAGATATAGAGTCTGTAACAGTATTGCCAGCGTCGGCAGCAACTGCACTGTATGGTGCCATGGGTGCTAATGGTGCTATAATGTATACTACCAAGAAGGGCTTGCACAAGGGTGCAGGAAAGAATGGTAAAATGAATATTACCTTCAAAAGCACTTATTCACAGTCTGATATTACTAAAATACCACAGACTCAGAGCCTGTACGGACAAGGTAATATATATGATGCACAGGGCAACCAACTAAGCGAAAACCGCAGCTGGGGCTTCCTGATGGATGGTCAGCTACGCCCATGGGGACAGGTGATAGACGGTAAACAACTGGTGAAACCATACGAAAACCAAGAAAACAATATTCGCAATTTCTTCAATCACGGTAAAAACATCAATAACTATGTGTCTATAGCTGGTGGCAATGATAAGTCTGATTATTTGCTGGCTATAAATACCGTAAACACATCAGGTGCGGTACCTAATACTTTTTACAACAGATACAATGTACGCTTCAGCGGTAGTACAGAACTAAGCCGTAACCTTTACTCATCTGTAAACGTTAATTACCTCAATACTTACTCTCGTGTAGAAACAAGTGGTAATGGCGAGGGCTCTGTAATAAACAATCTGTATCAGACACCGAGAGACATACCAACTTGGGAACTGGCTGACCTGAATAACAAGTACTACTCTATGCAGTACTACGATACATCTGGTGCTGAGCGTTATGGTAACTACAATGGTTCTTTCAAAAACCCGTATTGGACAGCTAAGAACTACGACAACCGTAATAAAACTGACCGGGTTTTTGGTGATGTGAAACTGGGTTATAAAAAGAACAACTGGCATATATTCAATAGAATAAGTGTAGATGCAACTTCAGACAGATCAACTTACAATACCCCACAGTACAATGTAACACCAGTAGACCAGTCTTATCTGGGTACTGGCTTCAGTTCTGCTGGTGGTCATACACAGTCTAACTACAACGGTCTTCGCCTGTACAATGACCTTATAGCTAACTATAATACACAACTGAATCGTAATTTTGGTATGAACGCATTTGTAGGTCATAACCTTACGATGCAGCGCGACGAGACACTGGCAAGTGTAATAGACCCGGCAAATGGTGGTTTGATAATGCCAAACTTCTACAATTTCAGCAATGCAGCAGGAACTGTAACTAGCTATAACAACACACTGAACCGTCGTACGGTAGGAACATTTGCCAATGTAGCCTTTAACTATCAGCGCGAATTGTATTTGGAACTTTCTGGTCGTAATGACTGGTCATCTACATTGATCACCGGTCGCAACTCCTTCTTCTTCCCATCTGCCAATGCAGCTTGGATATTTACAGAGAAGATGAATGGTAAAGCGTTTAAAGAGCACTTCCTTAACTACGGTAAGGTGCGTATGTCGGCAGGTGGTACTGGCAACGATGGTATAGCATATGCTAATAACAATGCAGGATATACTAATACTCCAGTAAGGTCGGCTTATGGTGCGGTAGGTACACCACTGGGTGTAAATATGTATCAGCTAGCTACTTCATTTGGTAACAACAATCTGGGACCAGAGCGTACACGTGAGTTTGAAGTAGGTACAGACCTTTCTTTCTTGCGCGATAAAATCAATGCATCTTTCACTTACTACAGGTCTTACACTACCAATGTAATAGCAGCAGTAACACTACCAGCTTCTTCTGGTTTTGCTACTAATTTTGTAAACGTGGGTGATGTATCAAACAATGGTGTAGAACTGACTATGAGAGGTACTCCGATATCTACTCGTTATGGATTGAAGTGGGAACTTTTTGGTACTTACACACACAACAAAAACACTGTAGAAAGAATAAATGCTGGTGTTGAAAATATAATACTGGGTGGATTTAACGGTATGGCTGTAGTAGCTGCTGAAGGTCGTCCGCTGGGTTCGTTTTATGCATCTGATATAGAATACTGGAAAGACCCTAAAGGTACATGGCACGCAGTAGTAGACCCTACAACTGGTTTGCCTGTGCCTACTAAAGATCCTGTTTATAAAGGTTCGTTTCAGCCTAAGTTCATGGCATCTTGGGGTACAGACCTGAGCTACAAAGGTTTGCGTCTACATGCATTGTTTGTAACTAAACAAGGTGGTAAATTCTATAGCCAGAATAAGATGAACATGGACGAAAATGGTACATCTGAGCCTACAACGGTTAATGGACGTAACCCATACGTATGGCAGAGCTCTGTTTACAATGTGGCTAACACCAATATCTACCTGCCTAACACTACAAGGTTCTCTCCTTATGAGTACTATACACAGCAGGCACAAGCGTTACCAGCGCAGGGTATAGTAGATGCAAGCTATGTAAGACTGCAAGAGTTATCTCTGTCGTACAAAATACCACAGAAATACTACGAGCGCAGTCCTTTCGGCGCACTTGAAGCAGGTTTGTTTGGCAACAATCTGTTGTTGTGGACTGCAAATAGCAACAAATATGACGATCCTGAGGCGTTCTCTGCCGGTGCAATGGGCAACGGACAAGGATTTAACTATACAGCACGTCCTGTAATGAGGAATTATGGTGTGTATGTAAAAGTTAATTTCTAAACCTTAATCTTAAATAATTTCTTATGTCAATTAATAAAAAGATCATTGTTACTGCAGTTGCCGGTTTGGCATTGGGCATGTCGTCTTGTAAAAAATACCTTGACGTAAACAACAATCCTAACGTAGCACAAAACGGTACCGTGAATACACTGTTGCCAGCTGCTCAGCTATACATAGGCTCGGCAGTGGGTACAGACCT
>JBIKKS010000107.1:0-6595 GCA_044360235.1 Flavipsychrobacter sp.
ATGCTAATGATGATTACCCTATATACCTGAGATACTCTACTGACCAACGCAAGGATGTAGAGGCAATAAGGAATATGCCGGTGATATACCGCGATATGGGTATGGGTGGTATGATACGCACAGTGCCAGTAAGTGCATTTGCAGACATACGCTACTCTACTACCTATGGTGGTGTGAAGCGTAAAGACCAGAAACGTATCATAGCATTATCATCGAACGTGCTGACAGGATATGAGCCAAACGATGTAGTGGCAGCTGTGCAGGGCGAACTAGGCAACTTCCCAATACCAGCTGGAGTAAATATAGTAATGGGTGGACAGCAAGAAGAGCAGGCAGAAACAATGGGTTTTCTGGGTAATGCGATGCTGATAGCAGTGAGCTTGATTTTTATGATACTAGTGTTGCAGTTCAACTCACTGAGCCGCACAGTTATTATCATGACCGAGGTAGTATTCAGTATTACCGGTGTGCTGATAGGTTATAGTATTTTTGGCAATACCTTCTCGCTGGTAATGAGTGGCATAGGTATAGTGGCACTGGTGGGTATAGTGGTAAGGAACGGTATACTGCTGGTAGAGTTTATGGACCTGATGCTGAAGGAAGGTATGAGCCCATATGACTCAATAATAGAGGCAGGCCGTACCCGGATGACACCAGTGTTGCTGACAGCTACTGCTGCTATACTAGGGCTGATACCATTGGCTGTAGGGCTGAATATTGACTTTGCCGGATTGTTTACCCACTTCAACCCACATATCTTCTTTGGAGGCGACAGTAATGCTCTTTGGGCTCCGCTGGCATGGACCATGATATATGGTTTGAGCTTTGCTACTGTGCTGACGCTGATAGTGGTACCTGCAATGTGTTTGCTTAGCTTCAGGCTTAAAGACTGGATTAAAAAAGTAAGGGGTAAAATGAACTTGAACGAACAATAATTAAACACAATAGTGAATACTGAGCCCGCAATGAATAGTTTCATTGCGGGCTTACTGTTTTATAAAAGTGATGATAAGTGGTTTGAATTTTGGATGAAGGTAGCTGCTAGCATATGTACTGTATACACAAAAGGCAACCGCATAATAGGTTGCCTTTTGTGTATGGGATGCTGTAGTTTAAATTACTTATTCATTGTAGCCAGAAACTCTTCGTTGCTTCTGGTGCCTTTCATCTGCTTTAGCAGGAAGTGCATAGCCTCGTCAGTGTTCATGTCTGAGATATGATTGCGAAGCAGCCACATTTTGTTATGCACATCTTTATCTAGCAGTAGGTCGTCGCGGCGAGTAGATGATGAAGTTATGTCGATAGCTGGATATATGCGTTTGTTGGCCAATTTTCTATCTAGCTGTAGCTCCATGTTGCCGGTACCCTTAAACTCTTCGAAGATTACTTCGTCCATTTTAGAGCCAGTATCTATAAGCGCAGTAGCCAGGATAGTAAGTGAGCCACCATTTTCTATTTTACGAGCTGCACCAAAAAACTGTTTTGGTTTCTGCATAGCATTAGCTTCTACACCACCACTGAGCACCTTGCCACTGGCGGGTGCTACTGTATTGTGTGCACGTGCCAGACGAGTGATAGAGTCGAGAAGGATAACCACATCGTGCCCTACCTCTACCAAGCGTTTAGCCTTTTGTAGTGCTATGGTAGATACTTTTACGTGCTTGTCGGCAGGCTCATCAAATGTAGAAGCTATTACCTCTGCCCGTACACTGCGTTGCATGTCTGTTACTTCCTCAGGGCGTTCGTCAACCAGCACTATCATCAGGTAGCACTCAGGGTGATTAGCAGCTATAGCATTAGCTACTTCCTTGAGCAACATTGTTTTACCTGTTTTGGGTTGTGCCACTATCAGTCCGCGCTGGCCCTTGCCTATAGGCGTAAAGAGGTCCATGATACGGGTGCTGTAATTGCTGCCAGTAGTGGTAAGATTCAGTTTTTCGAATGGGAAAAGCGGAGTAAGGTAATCGAACGGTACACGGTCGCGGATTTCGTCGGGCAGTCTGCCATTGATGGTTTCTACCTTAAGTAATGCGAAATATTTTTCACCTTCTTTGGGTGGGCGCACATTACCTTTTACGGTATCGCCGGTTTTCAGCCCGAACAGTTTTATCTGCGAGGGTGAAACATATATATCGTCGGGAGAGCTGAGATAATTGTAATCGCTGCTGCGTAGGAAACCATAACCATCTGGCATCATTTCCAGTACTCCTTCGCTAGCTACTACACCTTCAAATTCGAGGTTAAAATTACTCTGTTGTGGTTGGTCTCTACGTGGAGGTCTATTGAGCTGATGGTGCTGTGGGCGCTCAGGCTTTGGCTGCTCTGTTTCATTAGACTGCTGGGGTGGTTGCACCTCTGGCGAGTCCATTACAGGCATGGTGATGCCAGTGTTTTCTGTGGGTTTTGAAGCCTCTGTTGGGGCAGCAGCAGAAGGGGTGTTATTTGGTTGTTCTGTAGTAGTTTTAGGAGCTTCTGCTTGGCGTTCTTCCTGAGGTTTGGGTTGTGGGCGCTGCAGGTGAGGCAATCTGGGTTCAGATGGTCTTCTTTCAGCCCAGGAAGGTATAGGATCGTTGTTGGGTTTGGGTCTTATATTAGGTATGATGTCTTCTTTAGGTTTGCGTTGTCTGCGCTTTTTGTCTGCTGCATCGTTGATGCTATCGGTAGTAGGGGGAGGGGTATTGCTAGTTTCAGTAGTTGCGGGTGTTTCTTTTTCTTCTTTCGCTACTGGTGTTGCTACCTCTTCAGCTTTTACATCTTCTACAACGGGTGCAGGTGTTGGTGCTGTGGGAGTGGCTATTTCAGCAACTACAGGAACTTCATTTGCGACCTCGGGAGAAATAGCTACCTGTATAACTTCATCAGTTTCTTCAATAACTGTTTTCGGTTTGCGTCCGGGGCGTTTTTTAGGTTTATCAGCAACAGGAGCCGTTATGGTAGCCTGCTGATCCAATATTTTATAAACAAGTGCTTGTTTGTCCAGAGAACCCGGGTTAGTTATTTTGAGCGTGTCAGCTACATCGATAAGCTCAGGAATGAGCATATCATTTAGCTGCATAATATCGTATGGCATGCTATATCTTTTTCCGTTGGAATTTTTTGAATAAAAATGATAAGTCCTGAATGTGTGTAAAAATTCATCATTGAAATAACTGCAACAAATAATAAAGGAAATTTCAGGTATACTGAAAGAAAGGCTGGAACATCTTTTTCTTTCCTTGTTGCAAGATTACGATTGTTTTTTTAAATAACGAAAAAATCATTTAATTTTCTGAATACACCGTTTTGTTGAAAATCAGGCAGTAACAGCATTCTTTTTGAATGCCTGAGCCATTTTGTAGATAGACTCTGTGATAGGGGTGTAGGCAAAGTCGGGGAAATCTTTTAAAAACTTTTCGTTGTTGTAATAAGAGTGACCTGTAGCTGTGTCGGCGGTTTCCCGAGTGATAGCTACGTTTTTTCTGGTAATGAGGCTGTATATAGCACTGAGCCGCCACAAAATACCAGTAATAAAACTGCCTGCTGCATAGCGAGGTGGTTTTTTGCCAAGAGCCTTTGCCATGAGTGTAAAGACCTCACGGAAGCCATGGTTGCCACTGTTGATTATGTATCGCTCTTCGGCTGTATCTGCGCTCATAAGCATTGCCATAGCGCGCACTACATCAGCTACATCTACCCAGCCACTTACGCCATGTGTGTAAAAAGGGAATTCACTGTTGGCTACAGACATTAGTTGTGCAGAGCCTTTGCCCCAGTCGCCAGCACCTAATATGACTGACGGATTGATAATAACAGCATTAAGTCCTTCGCCTATGCCCCGCCACACTTCATTTTCGGCCAGGTATTTGCTTATGCCATAAGCAGAATTGTATTTGCTTTCAGCCCATTCTTGTTCTTCTGTGATTTCTTTTTTTTCATCGCCACTTCTGCCCAGTGCTGCTACAGAGCTTACATGTACCAGCTTGCGAATGCCTTGCTCTATTGCCTGATTCACGATGTTGGCAGTGCTTTCGGGATTGAAGTGAAGCATTTGCTCTTGCAGATGGGGAGAAAAGGTAACTATGGCTGCGCAATGATAAATATCTGTAACGCCTTGCATGGCTTCTTCTACCGCAAATACATCCAGGAGGTCGCATTGCATCCACTCTATACCAGGCAGTGAAGCTAGGTGCTGGCTGGGAGGAGTGGTGTGATACAGTGCTCGCACAGGCTTGCCCATTGCCGATAAATACTGCACGAGATGCATCCCCAAAAATCCGCTGCCGCCGGTAACAAGTATCATGTTATGAAATGGATGTCAAAGGTATAACGTATTCTGTTGTCAAATGCAGTGTGGTGGTTATATCTCATGAATGAATGTGCTATTTAGTATAACATTGGCAGTTATTCGGCGTTGGTAATCCAAGACAGATAATTATTCTGGTCTATGACCGTAAAAGTAGCATCAGGGTAAGCCTTTGCGAATGCCGTAGGTATTTTAGATTTTTTATGGTCTTTCCATTTACACTCTACGGTGCTTATTAGTCCGTTGTCATACTCTAGCAGGTCTGTTTCTTGTCCGTCGTAGGTACGCCAGAAAAAGTATTGTGGTTTATAATCTCTGTAACTATTGTACTTGATACGCTCGCTGAGTACATATTGCTCCCACAGCTGCCCTATGTCGTTGCGGCTGTGCAGGGGTGCAAAGTTGTTGATGAGTGCATTGCGTATGCCATTGTCAAAGAAGTACCATTTTT
Organism: Flavipsychrobacter sp.; assembly: GCA_044360235.1. GTDB lineage: Bacteria > Bacteroidota > Bacteroidia > Chitinophagales > Chitinophagaceae > Nemorincola. Next base: position 4,734 of record JBIKKS010000107.1, read on the forward strand.
TACTTTTGGTTACTTCTTTGCGCAGGTTGCCACTGTAGCCACTAAGCGGGAAAATGATAAAGACCTTTGCAAGGAGGTCAAGGTATCGCTCGACGGTTATTTTGTTGATTTGCAATGCATTGCCTAGCTCTACTGTGCTTACTTGACTACCTACTTGCCATGCCAGCATTTGCAGGAGTTTATATAGCACATCGGGCCCCTTTATGTTTTCCATCATTAGTAAGTCTTTGAGCAGATAGCTGTTAACCAGTTGTAGCAGGTAGTTTTTTTGCTCTTGTGTATCATCAAGTTGCCATAACTCCGGATAGGAGCCGTAAATGAGTCTATGTTCCAGATTGCGGGCAGTGGAGAGGGTGTCTTCAGTAGCAGACAGTTCTGCCTGTGCTACTGGGTAGAGCTGGTATACAATATTTCTGCCCACCAGAGGCTCTCCGGTTTTATTTACCAGATCGAAACTGCTGCTACCTGTGGCTATGATGGTAATGCCTTTTATGTTGTCTATCATCAACTTCAGCACCAGCCCTATGTCTGGTACAGCTTGTGCTTCATCAATGATGATAATTTTTTTGCCTTTTGTAAGCCTTTTGTAATTAGCTATTGTGCGCTGACCGAGCATGTCAGCAACCTGCATGTCCTCGCCTTGAAGCAGAAGTACACTTTTGCCATGTTTTGTAGCTATATGCTCTATGATGGTTGTTTTGCCGGTGCGGCGAGAACCATAAAGCATAATTACCTTTTGTTTGCCCAGTTGTTTTTCTATTCTGTGGGCTAGAATTCTATCAATTGTGTCCATCATATGCGATGTATGTATACTAACTGACGCAATTTACATTAATTAGGTCAGTGTACTGACTTAATTTGTATAAATTAGGTCATTTGGGTGTCCTAATTCGTATAAATCGGTCAATTTGGTGTTCTTGAATAGGGCGTATGTGTGGTCAAATGTTGTTTCGGTATTAATATAAATTATAATAACTGACGTAATTAATGTTAATTAGGTCAGTTGACTGACGCAATTTGTATTAATTAGGTCGCTTGATGTTTTTGGAACAGTGAATGTGACCACTTTTAGGGCGCTAATAAGATGGTAATAGGAAAGTATAATAGCTACCTGACGCAATTCGTGTTAATTAGGTCGGTTGACTGACGCAATTTGCATTAATTGAGTTAGTGAAATAGTTATAGTCAGTATCTGACGGGGGTAAAAATCTGATTTTAGGCTTTAATATTTTGTGCAACTTTGTGGTATGCTATACAACAAGGTGATGCAGGCGCACGTAGACTTTTTAGTGTCGGTAATAGGGGGGCAATATGTACATACCGATACTGAGCAACGACAGCGCTGCGCATCTGACCAAACTGAGGACTTGCAATATATGCCAGAGGTGGTGGTGCAACCCGCTACTACACAAGATGTGAGCCAGATAATGGCATACTGCAACGAGCACCTGCTGCCTGTAACGCCTCGTGGCGCAGGTACTGGGCTGAGTGGTGGTGCACTACCGGTGAAAGGTGGTGTGGTGCTGGATATGAAAAGATTTGACAAGGTGCTGCATGTAGACAAGCGCAACTTTCAGGTAACAACCGAGCCAGGGGTAATAACACAGGTACTGCAAGAACAACTGAAAGCTGATGGGCTGTTTTATCCGCCCGATCCTGCTAGTAAGGGCTCATGCTTCATAGGGGGCAATGTGTCTGAAAACAGTGGTGGGCCGCGTGCAGTGAAGTATGGTGTGGTAAAAGATTATGTGCTGAATTTGGAAATAGTATTGCCGAATGGAGAGGTGATGTGGACGGGAGCCAATGTGCTGAAAAACGCAACCGGATATAACCTTACCCAACTGATAGTGGGTAGTGAGGGC
>JBIKKS010000108.1:0-6593 GCA_044360235.1 Flavipsychrobacter sp.
TTGTAATTCATTTTCTTTGCTCAACGTGCGGACAAAATGATGACAAACACTATTCGATGTAGTTAAAAACACTTAGAAAAATAAACCTGTCAAATACCTAAGAATACTATTACTTTTACAGGAACTTATCAATTTTTTTAGTAAAGATGCAAACTATACTAGTAGTTGGAGCAGGAAAGTCCTCAATATTTCTGATTGAGTATCTGCTGGAAAATGCTTCAAGGAACAAATGGTGCGTTATAGTAGCCGATGGTGATGCCGCTGCAATTGCAGGGAAAATTAGAAACCATCCTAGCGCAGAAGCAGCCGTGATTGATATTACTAAAACAAGTGAACGGGCAGATATGGTACTGTCTTTAATGCCGCCACATCTTCACATTCTACTTGCTCATGACTGTCTTAAATACAAAAAACATCTTATCACCTCTTCTTACATCTCTGACGAGATGCGCGCTTTGGATGAAAAAGTAAAAGAAGCTGGATTGATGTTTATGTGCGAAATGGGTCTGGACCCAGGTATAGACCATATGACTGCCAGCAAAATAATAAACAGTGTTTATAAAGTAGCGGGCCGTATATCTTCCTTCAAGTCTTATTGTGGTGGACTGGTAGCACCAGAGAGTGATAACAACCCATGGCATTACAAGTTTAGCTGGAATCCACGCAATGTGGTAACTGCTGGTATGGGTGGAGCCAAGTTTCTGCTAAATGGTAAAGTGCAGGAAGTGTCTTACGAAAAGATATTTGAGAACAATAAAAAGATAAAGATTCCTGGACTTAATGCCTTGGCATATTATCCTAATAGAGACTCTCTAAAATATCCTGAGATTTATGGTTTGGATGAGGTTAAAACTTTTCTAAGAGCTACTCTTCGTTATCCTATATTCTGCAAAGGATGGGATGCGTTGATAAAACTCGGATTTACTAATCAGGACGAACCCATAGATACCACTGCTGTTACCTATGCTACCTGGATGAAAAGAAAAACAGGATATACTGATACCAGTATAACTGTACCACAACATGTAGCAAACTTATTGGGTGTGCCATTGACCGATCAGGTAATGACGCTAATAGAGTGGCTGGGTGTATATGACGAAGTAACACTGCCGGTAGGTAAGTTCAATTCGGCTGAAATACTGGAAGAGCTGCTGCAACGCAAGTGGAACATGACTCCTAATGACAAGGATATGGTAGTGATGCACCACGAAATAGAGTACGAACACAGAGGAAATATGATTAATCTGGTAAGTACTATGCAACTTACTGGTGAAATAGGTGAACGTACAGCTATGGCAAAATGCGTAGGGTTGCCAATAGGTCTGCTGGCGTCGCTTGTAATGACTAAAAAAATTAAAGCTCCAGTAGGTGTAGTACTTCCTACTATGCAGTCGGTATACAAGCCAGTGCTGAGAGAGTTAGAGCGTTTCGGCATAATTTTCAGAGACGATATTATACAGTAATGTGATAGCCTGCATACAGGCAAAAAAGAGTGAGAGATGAGGCGTTTGCCTTGTTCTCTCACTCTTTTGCTTGTGGGGGGTATGTAATGTTGTTTGATTACTTAAGAAGGTAGGGGTTACTTGAGGTATCTTTTTATTTCACGTTCCACATCTCTTACTTTGGCTGTTTCACGCTTGTCATGTAGTTTTTTACCTCTACCGAGACCTATCTCCATTTTGGCGTATCCAGTATCTGTTATGAAGATGTTGAGTGGTACTATGGTAAAGCCCTTTTCTTTCACCTTATTTTGCCACTTAGTAAGCTCTTTTTTGGTGAGTAGTAATTTTCGGTCTCGTACCGGCACATGACCTGCATAACCAGCGTTTTCGTAAGGGGCTATGTGAAGACTTTTTACCCACAACTCGCCCGCATCATTAAAAAAGCAATAGCTGTCATTGAAGCTAACTTTGCTGTTGCGTATAGATTTTATTTCAGACCCAGTAAGTACCAGACCTGCTTTCAGCTTGTCTTCAATGGCATACTCGTGTGTAGCCGGGCGGTTTTTAATGAAAATATTATCGGGCAATTTTTTTGTTTTAGAAACATCGACCGTGACTATACTGGTTTATAGTATAGCCACTCTTTTGTGTTGCGATTGAATATGCTACTTCATGAACCATTCTGCTGCTAAGCTGAGTTTATTCTTCAGCATTTTACGCTCTGCGATGAAGTCGAGAAAACCGTGTTCAAGCAGAAATTCTGACCGCTGAAAACCAGCAGGCAGGTCTTTTTTTATGGTTTCCTTGATTACCCTTGGTCCGGCAAAGCAGATGAGTGCATTAGGCTCAGCTATGTTTATATCACCTAGCATGGCGTAAGAAGCTGTGACACCACCAGTAGTAGGATCTGTCATTAGTGATATGTATGGCAAACGTGCTGAAGCTAGTTGTGTAAGTTTTGCAGCAGTTTTAGCCATTTGCATCAGCGAGAAAGCACTTTCCATCATTCGGGCACCACCAGACTTTGATATTACTATTAGGGGAAGTTTGTTGGCTATACAATAATCTATAGACCTACTTATTTTTTCGCCTACTACAGAGCCCATAGACCCACCTATAAAGGCAAAGTTCATACAAGCTACTACAAAGCCGGTTCCGTTCATCTTGCCGGTACCTACAGTCATAGCATCACTTAGTCCAGTAGATTCTTGAGCCTCTATGATACGGGCACCGTAAGGCTTAATGTCTACGAAACCTAAAAGGTCTTTTGGACGAATGTTTTCGAACAATATTTCATAAGTATTGTTGTCGAACAATATTTCGAAATACTCAGTGGAGTTGATGCGATTATGATAGTTACATTTAGGGCATACATGCAGGTTGTCATGCAGCTCCTTTACCGTGCTTGTGGTTTTGCATTCGGGGCATTTGTGCCACAAGCCATCAGGTGTCTCTTTTTTCTCTGTTGTTGAGGTAAGTATACCTTTCTTATTCCTTCGAAACCAGGTTGATGACATAGTATTTTGATTATGTAGCGGGCGACAAAGATACGGTTATGACAGATAAGTTGGAGCAGTGTGTTATAAGGTATTGATTATTTGCCGTAAGTTACTTTTTTGTTTGCTTGTATTAGGTAATATTATTAGTGAGACAGAATGAGCGCAGAAAGTAAAAAAAATACCCAAGAACTGTGGCTGATGAAAGGTAATAGCACAAAAAATGTATTATATTTGCCCCAATTTTTTTAGATATTTTGTTATCTCTAGCCCGAAATATTATTGTAGGCATTATTGATTTTTTTCATAGGCCTTTTGCTAGGTTCATACCTACGCAGACGTTCAGGTATCTGGCTTGTGGTGGATCTAACACTGTGCTTACTTGGGTTATTTATTCATTATCCTACAATGTGGTGCTGAAACGAGCAAATTTTCATGTGTATGGTAATGTATCTATCACTGCACCTGTAGGGGCTCAAATAATCTCATTCTGCATAGGCTTTCCTATTGGTTTTATTTTATCTAGGTACATTGTTTTTCCTGAGTCTAATCTTCGTGGTAGGAAGCAATTTTTCAGATACGCCCTAGCTACTGTTACTTTCATACTGCTTACGTACATTCTCATCAAGTTTTTTGCTTGGATGCTGCCAATGGTGAGGGCCGATATTTCTTACATTTTTATCATGCTTATCACATCTGTGCTCAGCTATTTGTCTCAAAGATTCTTTACCTTCAAATCTACTGCCGACACTGTAGCAGATATGCCAGTAGAGGATTTTGTAGAGGTTTAGTTGTTGTGAATTGATGCATGACTAGCCCCCAAAGGTAGCTATGTGCCTACTTCTTAGTTTTACCATTGTTACATTGATAGTGTTATAATCTAATCTTGATGAAATATTTTTTAGTGTCTGTCATGTTGTTGCTGAGCAGAATACCAGTACATGCACAGACGGTAGATACTTTGCGTATAGACCTTGATACGCTTACGGTGTCTGCGCCACCTGCCCGTACTCCTTATCAGCCTTCAGCAACTCTCGTTTGGGATGTCATTCATACCAGAATAGCGTTGACTTTCGATAGGAAAGAGAAAACTGCTACTGCCCGTGAGTGGATAATATTACGCCCGTATGCCTATGCTACAGATACACTGGTGTTAGATGCCAAGGGTATGAGAATAGATAGTGTAGCATTGATGTGGATGGGCAAATTGAATGTACTCAATTACACCTACCAGAATGACGAACTGAAAATAAGATTTGATAAAAAGTATGCCATCACAGACACTGTGACGGTATATCTACGATACACGGCTATGCCTTATGCTCATAAATCGGGTGGTAGCAGTGCAATACACGAAGACAGAGGACTATACTTTATAAACACAGACGGACGAACACCCGGAAAGCCTGCTCATATCTGGACTCAGGGTGAAACAGAATCAAATTCGAACTGGATGGTAACAATAGACAAACCTAATACTAGGTTTACTACACAGCTAGAACTAACTGTGCCTGACAGCCTGACAACCCTGAGTAATGGTGCACTAGTAAAACAAACAAAAGTAGGGCCAGGTCTTCGTACAGATATTTGGAAGATGGATATGCCGATACAACCTTATGCTGTAATGATGGCTATAGGTAAGTATGCTGTAATAAGAGACAAATGGAATAGCAAAGAAGTAAGCTACTATGTAGAACCAGAATATGCCCCATTTGCCAGGCAAATGTTTGACCACACTACTGAAATGATGACTTATTTCTCCAAAGCTACTGGTGTGCCTTATCCGTGGAATAAGTACAGTCAGGTAGTAGTACGCGACTATGTGTCTGGTGCAATGGAGAATACTACCGCTTCGCTGTTTGGTGAATATATGAACCAGAATGCCAGAGAGATAGCAGACAAGGATTATGAAGATGTGGTGGCTCATGAGTTGTTTCATCAGTGGTTTGGCGATTATGTGACCTGCGAGTCGTGGAGTAATACGACCGTTAATGAATCGTTTGCCAACTTTGGGGAGCAACTGTGGCGGGAGTACAAATATGGTATTGATGCGGCAGATGAGCTGGCATGGAAAGATCTGCAACAATACCTAGCGTCATCGCGAGGCAATGACCCACAGCTAGTAAGATATAAGTATGACAACAGAGAAGAGGTATTTGATGCTATATCTTACAATAAAGGTGGGTCTATTTTGCGTTACCTACGCCACCTTATAGGCGCGGAGGCATTTGGTAGGGCTATGCAGCTATATCTTACTCAGAATGCGCTGAAACCTGCTGAGGCTCATCACTGGCGGCTGGCGGTAGAAGAGGCTACTGGTAGGGATTGGAACTGGTTCTTTGATCAATGGTACTACCATGCAGGGCACCCAGTACTAAAGGTCAACTACACGTATAATGATACCACACAATTGCTGACCGTAGAAGTGACCCAGACTCAAGAGGACAGTACGATGTTGTATACCTTGCCATTAACAACAGCAGTGATATATGGCAATCAGGTAACCAGTGCAGAGTGGCACATTCACCGTCAGTCGCACACATATACTTATGTCTACAAAGACGGTGTGCGACCAGTGGTGATACCAGATGTGCTGCATGTATTGCCAGGTGAAATAAAGGAAAACAAAAAAAGCACTGAATGGCTGGTGCAATACATGGCTGCTACTGATGGAATAAGCAGAAGACTGGCGGTGCAGGCTGCTACCAAACAGATATCTGACTCTGTGGCGCAAGTGATAGTAGACAAAGCACTAAATGACAAGCTACACTCAGTGCGCAGGTATGCACTGGGACAGCTGGGTAGGTTGCAGAGCGACAAATACAAAAAAAGATGGACCGGGAAAGTAACAGACCTAGCACAAAGTGATAGACATAACTTAGTGAGGGCAGAGGCAATAGAAACACTGGGTAACTGGAAGGTGAAGGCAGCCCAGCCGATATTTCTATTGGCAATATGGGATAGCTCTTATGCAGTAGCGGGCAATGCGCTTGAAGCACTGAATAAGCAAAACAATGATACTGCATACAAGCTAGCACTGATGATGAGCAAAACTGACCCAAAGGCTAGCCTGGAAACGGCTGTGTATACCATAATAGCCGCTAAGGGTGCTACCGAAGATGTACCATTGCTGGCAAGCAAAGCTAAGCGTGCTTATGGCACTGATGCTGTGCAGCTATCGCTGATGCTGAACAACTACCTGAAAAACACAAAAGATGACAACTCATTTGAAACCGCTGTAGCTGCTTATGTACACTTGATAGTGTATGAGACATCTACATCGTCAAGATCTACCTGTTGTAGTTTTTTCTTTCAGGCTGTAACGGAGCAAAAGAACAAACTAAAAGACGATAACAAAGAAACAGTAGCAACAGCAACTACTAGACTGGCAATATTAAAACAAGCAGCTGACAAGATACTGAGTGAGGAGCAAGAAGAGGAATTGAAAACAAAATTTGAGAAGCTGATGAAGGAGAACTTTGAATAATGGTGCTTATGCGACAGCCAATGACTTTATGAGATTGAAAAAGATGACTGCTTTTCCTACTTCTGTCATAGCTTGCACCAACAATTTGTAAGTTCTACTTTTGCAGCTATATGACACCTGAGAGAACCAATAAAATAAACAGAGTACTAAATCTGCGACAGAGTGGAC
>JBIKKS010000109.1:0-6571 GCA_044360235.1 Flavipsychrobacter sp.
ATCGGACAAACTGGTATCACTTATACATTACCTTCAGGTTGTGTTACTACTACTACAGCTACTGTTAATCCGGTTCCGGGTGCTTTCACAGGTACTGCAGCAGTTTGCGAATCTTCTACCGTTACACTCTCTAATCCACTTACAGGTGGTACATGGAGCAGTGCTTCATCTAATGTATCAGTAGGTCTTACATCGGGTAATATTACCGGTATCAATGCTGGTTCAGCAGTAGTTACTTATACATCTGCAGCAGGTTGTATCCGCACTGTAGTTGCTACTATCAATGTATTGCCATCTGCTATCTCTGGTGCTTTGTCTGCATGTCAGGGCAGTTTGGGTGCTTTGTCAAACACTGTAAGTGGTGGTAACTGGGCTAGCAGCAATACTTCTGTAGCTACTATTGATAATGCTGGACTTGTAATAACAGCTTCTTCAGGTGTAAGTACAATATCTTACACACTGCCTACTGGCTGCCGTGCTACTGCAAGTTTTGTGGTTAATCCACTTCCCGCAGCTATTACTGGTGCTACTACTGTCTGTCAAAACAATACTACACTATTAAGCAGTGCTGATGCTGGTGGTACATGGGCTAGCAGCAATACTGCTAGAGCTAGTGTCAATTCTTTTGGTGAGGTGTTTGGTGTTGCGGCTGGTACAGCCAAAATCACTTATGCGCTGCCTACAGGTTGTCGTAGAATAGCTGATGTTGTTGTCAATGCTCTTCCTGCCAACATAACAGGTACTAATACAGTTTGTCAGGGTCAGTCTACAACATTGTCTTCTGCTACAAGTGGTGGTGTTTGGATATCAGATGCTGCTTCTGTTGCCAGCGTTAGTTCTGCAGGTGTAGTAACAGGTACTACTTCTGGTGTTGCTAATATCTCTTATGAGTTAGCTAATGGCTGTCGTCGTGTACAAGCACTTACAGTTAACATGCTGCCAGCAACTATATCTGGTAGCTTCATAGTATGTTCAGGTCAATCTACTGCATTGTCTAACTCTGTATCTGGTGGTACATGGTCTACAAGTGTTCCTACCACTGCTTCTATCGATGCATCAGGTTTGGTAACTGCTGGTACAGCTGGTACTGCCATGGTAACTTATACATTGCCTACAGGTTGTGCTAGAATGAACACAATAGTGGTTAATCCTTTACCTGCTACAATTGCTGGTGCTAATACAATTTGCGCTGGTTCTACTAGCCTGTTCAGCAGCAGTACTTCAGGTGGTACATGGTCATCAGAGTCTGATGCAGTGGCTACTGTTAGCGCATCTGGTACAGTTACTGGGGTATCTGCTGGCAATGTTGCTATCACTTATACTTCTACATTAGGTTGTTATCGCACACGCAGTCTTGTAGTTAATGCATTGCCTGCTTCTATTGGCGGTGCTGTAGCCGTTTGTAATGGTTTATCTACCACACTTACCAATGCTACTACTGGTGGTGTATGGTCATCAGGTTCTACAGCTATAGCATCTGTTACTGCTGCCGGTACTGTAACAGGTAATGCAGCTGGTAACACCAACATTACCTACACAGCTACAAACGGTTGCCGTGTTTCAACTCCATTTGTGGTTAATGCACTTCCTGCTTCTATAACAGGTGCTACTAACGTTTGTGTTAATGCTACTTCTACTCTCAACAATACTACTGTTGGTGGTACTTGGGAGTCTGGCGATATCGCTATAGCTTCTATTTCTGCATCTGGTGTAGTAACCGGTAATGTTGCTGGTAATACTGCTATCACTTATACGCTGCCTACAGGTTGTATCCGCACTGCTAATATCAATGTTAATCCACTTCCTGCTGCTATAGCTGGCAACCTTGATGTATGTCTTGGTGCTACCACAGCACTTAGCAACAGTAATGCTGGTGGTATATGGAGCAGCAATGCTGCTGGTATAGCTTCTATCAATGCTACTGGTCTTGTTACCGGTAACAATGCTGGAACAGCTACTATCACTTACACATTGCCTACTTCTTGCCGCACTTCTTCAGTAGTGGTTGTTAATCCATTACCTGCTAACATTTCAGGTGCTTCTACCGTTTGTGTTAACGGAACAACAACGCTTTCTAATGCTACTATCAATGGTTCATGGAGTTCTAGTGCTACTACAATTGCTACTATCGATGCTTCAGGTGTTGTTACTGGTGTAACTGCTGGTTCTGCTACTATCACTTACGAATTACCTACTGGTTGTCGCAAAACAACTAACATCGTTGTTAATCCATTACCTGCTCCTATCACTGGTAACACTAGTGTTTGTCAGGGGCTAATCACAGGTCTTAGCAATGCTAGCAGTGGTGGTACATGGAGCAGTACTAATACTTCTGTAGCTTCTATCAGTGGCACAGGTGTAGTATCTGGTATAGCAGCGGGTGGTACTACTGTTGTTTATACATTGCCTACAGGTTGTACAATGACTGCGAACATTGCTGTTAATCCTTTGCCATCATCTATTACAGGTCCTAACACAGTATGTGTAGGTAGTTCTATTATGATGAATACTACATCTACTGGTGGTTTTTGGGGTAGTGCATCTCCTATAGCTACAGTTAGCTTCTTGGGCGAGGTTACAGGTACGGCTGCAGGTACAGCTACTGTTACTTACATGCTTCCTACAGGTTGTATCCGCACAAGATCAATTGTTGTTAATCCATTGCCTTCAGTTATAGGTGGTGCTGATGCAGTATGCGAAGGTGGTACTATAGCTCTTAGCAATACTATGACAGGCGGTAACTGGGACGCAAATAGCAGTCCTTTGGCTACTGTAACTGCTACAGGTATGCTAACAGGTATCAATGACGGTAATGTATTAATTAGCTATACACTGCCTACTGGTTGTATGCGCACTAAAAATATAGCAGTTAATGTTACTCCTGCTGCTATTACAGGTACTACTCAGGTATGTAATGGTTCTTCTACAACGCTGTCTACCACTACTACTGGTGGTGTTTGGGTAAGTGGTACCACTGCTACCGCAATAGTAGGTTTGGTAGATGGAGAGGTTACGGGTATCACACCGGGTGCTGCTACTATCTCGTATGTTATGCCTACTGGTTGTAACAATTCTACTTTGGTTAACGTAAACACTTTGCCTTCTGCTATCACAGGTCTCACCAATGTTTGTCAGGGTGCATCTACCGTGTTAAGCAATTCAATAGCAGGTGGTTCATGGTCTTCAAGTGCTACTGCTATTGCTGATATCGCTTCTTCTGGTGTTATGACAGGTGTTGCTACTGGTAATGCTACTGTTACTTACACATTGCCTACTGGTTGTCTCAGAACAGCTACTGCAGCAGTCAATGCGCTACCTACAGTGTATAATGTAACTGGTGGTGGTAGTTATTGCGCAGGTGGTGCCGGTGCTGATATCAGCATAGATGGTTCTGCTCCATTTACTACATACCGTTTGTACAATGGTACTACACTAGCAGGTACATTCTCTGGTACTGGTGCTTCAATGTACCTTGGTGCTTACGGTACTGCTGGTTCTTATTCAATAATGGCTACTACTGCTAATGGTTGTGTTAGTGCAATGAACGGTGCTGCTGCTGTTTCTATTACTCCACTTGTAGCTCCGTTGGTTTCTATTACATCTGATAATGGTGATACGGTTTGTAACGGTACATCTGTAGCTTTCACTGCTACTCCAGTGGCTGGTGGTACTACTCCTGCTTATGTATGGAAAGTAAATGGTACTATAGTATCTGCTACTGCTGGTACTTATGCTTATGCTCCTGCATCTGGTGATGTGGTTTCTGTCACGATGACCAGCAGTGCTGCATGTGCTACTCCAGCTATCGTTTCAGCGGTTAAGGTTATGACTGTTATCAACAATCAGACTCCTGTTGTTTCTATTGGTGTAGGTCCTTCAGCTAGCGTTTGCAAAGGCACTGAAGTTACATTTACTGCTAGCGCAGTTTATGGTGGCGTTGCTCCTGCTTATTCTTGGATGAAAAACGGTACTACCCCAATGGGTCTTGGTGCTGAACTTACTTACACTCCTAATGATAATGATGTCATCACTTGCTGGATGAATAGCAACTACCGTTGCCTGTCTTCTAACAATGTAATGAGCAACAGCATCACAATGAATGTAGATGAAGTGTACATACCTGAAGTACAGATTATAGTAACTCCAGGTACTACTATCAACGAAGGTCAGCAAATCACCTTCAACACTGTAGTTGCTAATGCGGGTACTTCACCAAGATACATGTGGTTGAAAAATGGTGCATCTATACCAGGTGCTACCCTTGACTCATATACTACTTCAAATATTGCTGATGGTGATTCTATCACTTGTCTGGTTACGGGTACTGGTGCTTGCGGTGAGTCTACTATCAACTCTGTAATGATAACTGTAATACCTTCTACAGGTATAGTTGCTACAGGTTCTATAGGTACAGATATCATGCTGGTTCCAAATCCTAACAATGGTTCTTTTGTTATCAAAGGTTCTGTAGCTACTATTGGTAATGAGGCAGTAACTTTGGAAGTTACCAACATGCTGGGTCAGGTAGTTTACAAAAACACTGTAACTACTACCAATGGTGCAATCAATGAGCGTGTTACTTTGACCTCTGATTTGGCTAATGGTATGTACATCCTGAATGTAACTGCTGGAAGCGACCGTAAATCAATACATTTTGTAGTAAAACAGTAGTCTTGTTTTACAATGACTTAAAAAGCAAGAGCCGCCCCTAATGGAGCGGCTCTTGCTTTTTGTCGTAAATCACTTCTGTTTTGTCGCTGTTAAGGATGGTCGTTTTTATTGATTTTGGTTAGCTTTGTAATGTTATCTTTGGTTTAATACAAGTGTGGCCATGAACAATCAAAACTATCAGAATATTGATGACTACATTGCGCTCCAGTCACCAGATATTAGAGATCGACTAGAGCTTATACGGTCAATAATAAAAAAAGAAGCACCACTAGCTACTGAGTGTATAAAATACGCTATGCCCACCTATGTATATCAAGGTAATCTGGTTCATTTCAGTGCATGCAAAAATCATTTAGGCTTTTATCCGGCACCGTCTGGTATACTTGCTTTCAGTAACCAACTAACACCATACTACTGCTCTAAAGGCGCTATTCAGTTTCCTTACAACAAACCACTTCCCACTGAGTTAATAAAGGAAATAGTACAATTCAGAGTCAAAGAAAACGATCGTAAGGCAACACATAAAGTCAGCAAAAAGAGCATATCAATATCAAGCTGGCATATGTAAAGTATCTTTTTTTTTGTTACGTCAATTTCCATAATTTTATACAGTACTTACAATAAACGGAGATGAGCATAATCAATACTATTTTGATAGCAGAAGATGATGCTGATGATAGGTTTTTATTGAAAGCAGCATTTAAACAAAACGCTGCAAATGACAACTTGGTTTTTGTGGAAAATGGGGTAGAGTTATTCGACTATTTACGAAACTGTCTCAAAAGTGAAAATATTTTCCTGCCTCGTTTCGTTTTACTAGACCTCAACATGCCTAAAAAGGATGGAAGAGAGGTAATAAAAGAAATCAAATCTATTCCCGTACTTCGCAATATCCCTGTAGTAGTATTCAGTACAGCAAACAGCTATTTGGAAATGCAACGATGCTACGATTTGGGTGCAAATTCTTATATCACAAAGCCTAATAGTTTCGAACAATTAGTACGTACAGTTGCAGCACTTAGATTCTATTGGCTTCACACCAATTTACTTCCATTTCAGGATACTTAGAATGTTTTTAAATGTTCATGTTCTCGAAATTAATTTATAATTAGTTCTTATCTATATAGTAGTTAAATTATAAAGTATATAGTGCTCTTTATCATTGTCTTATTGATTGTTGTTAATATTATTCCTTAACGGTTGTTAATGATTCTAACTTTAATTACTTAACAATTATTTTTGTTAGTAGCAACATAAGGGTCACCCAACGCCGTATCTGGGATTAGCTTTCTGATGAATGATCTACTTCAACAAATTAGTCATGATTTTATTTCATTGACATTCATAACTTTTGTAGCATTATATACAATATACTCTATAGTTATTCAGTTGCACCTTCGTGCATATCGTCAAAAGCACAATTCCAGGCCAGTACACTTCAAGGCATTCAGACTATACAGCAAAAGCCTAATCTCAAACTCTCCTTCCAAAAAGGAAAAGAACTTTTATATAAAGACAAACAAAATCACCTACTTTTTTAACGCTTTGCTGGTTGCTTCTTGTCTTATTTATGTTTTGATTTGCTTCAGATAATATACTTCATTTTTTTACACTTTTTCTATAGTAACAGGTAATCTATATCTTTACTTTTCTTGTCTGTTTTGGTTGCAATACAAATGCTATTAGCGTGCTCCACAGCCTAGATAAACTAAGAATGTAAGCATAACCTATTATTATGAACGAGGCACTTCTACAATTCATTTGGCAACATAGCCTGTACAATTCGCTTGGTCTTTTTACTGTAACAGGTGAAGCAATAACGGTAATACATCCTGGCAGGCTGAATAGAGATGCAGGCCCTGATTTTCTGGAAGCAAAAGTCAAAGTAGGTAATACATTA
>JBIKKS010000110.1:0-6532 GCA_044360235.1 Flavipsychrobacter sp.
AGGGTAACGGAGAGTGCGGGGGGGTGGGGAGTGGGAGATAGGTGTAAAATTGCTTTATAAACCTACAAGATTTGATGCGGGCAGAAGGGTCGACTATACGCCTCATTCATCACTCAAGATCAGGGTCTATGAGGTAGCCTGTAATGGTGTCTGTGATGGGGAAGTATAGGGGATTGAGGGTGCTGTAGGGGAATACATTCCAGTTGACGATAAGGGCTTTATTTTTCTGATTTGCCCATTCTCTTTCTTTGGGGTTGTCGTCGATAATGATAGATGCGAGTTTGTGGTTTTCGATGGCAGATAATAACCAAAACTCATAAGGCGTACCCCATAACATTTGTAGGGCAGATGCATCAATTTTGTGGCTGTTTACAATCATCTTTTTGTCACCATGTTTTTTCAGAAATGCACGCTCCCAGTTGAGCCTTTGGGTGTAAACATCGTGGGCTGCATAGATGCGTATGGCACCTGATGTGGCTATGAGCAAAACGAGCGCAAACACATATTGCCTGCTGAAGAAGGGCAACACATCGAACACCAATGGCACTCCTAAAAACAAACCTAAAGGCAGGTAATGTACTTCGATATAAAACTGCGGTGTAGCGGAGTTGGGATAACAGGTATTGACAAGCATTAAATACCCTATTGTAACACACGCAAAAAACAATAACTTTTTGTAGTCTTTGGCTGTAATATACTTTACCAATACCAGGATGAATGTGATAGGTATCCAGTAGTATTTGGTGAGACAACTATACAGGAAGTTGTGAACAGCATAGGTATTGAAGTAATGTGGAAAAAGGGTAACAAAGTTTTTGAGTCCGCTGAGAGAATGTCTTTCATACTCTGCCCTAAAGAATATCATCTTGATAGCTAATATACCTAGGTATATCAAACCCAAAGTGAGTAAAACATTGGTACGTGTGTTGTCCTCTTTTTTACCCAGCATAAAGAAAATGATAAGGTAAAATAAGACAGCCAACATGAGCGGATGAAAAAACACAATGGTGGTGATGAGTGCTATGATGAGCAGCCAAGTAGCGATTGATATGGAGCGCAACTGCTTGGCGTGTATGGCTGAAAAAAGTATCATGGTAAGCGCAATAGCCTGTGGTACCTGAGCGGTAGGCCAGTAGAAAGAATCTGTAACAAAAAGGATATTGACAAGAAGTATCACCAATGCATAACCGTACTGTCTATAGTACAGCCCACACAACAAATAACAAGCAAAATAGAACACAATAAAACCCATAGAATAGGCAATACTAATGACAGACAGCGGCAACCCTAACTTGACACCCAGCAGGGGCAGTATACGTGAAAAAGCATCGCCGAAGCGGAAAATCTGAATTGAAAAAGAATTGTCTTTGGCCATGTGAAAGACAGAAAAAGCACAATCTAAAAACACTATCCGCTCCATGTAAAACAGAATTGAGAAAAGTGCCAATAGCAGATATACCCCTATTCCAATAAAGTAAGTAGTTCTGCTAATACCCATGTGGCTAAGATAGTAAATCATCAAAACTAAGTAAGGATGACAATAAAAGTAGCTTACTGATAAAAGATAATATCGGCTGAAAACAGCTACCAGCAACGCTTCATACCAAAATTTTATATTCCTGATTGGTGAAATGATAATTCCTGTATGTAGAAATGAGGCTAGAGGGGTGGGGCTAGTTTTGCGGCCTCAACTAAAACAATCATTCTACAATGAAATTTATTTTTACAGTATTAGGGCTGGCAATAAATGTTGCCAGCATGGCGCAAAGTGGCAACATAAGGGGTACGGTGAAAACATCGGACAACCAAGCTGCGGAGTTTGTAAACGTGCACCTGAAGGGCACTAGCAAGGGTACCTACACAGACAAATACGGTAGCTATCAGCTTAAAAACATCAATGCAGGCAGCTACCAGATAAGTGTGCAGGTGATGGGGCTAAAAACCGAAGATAAAAACATAGAGGTAAAGGCAGGAGAAACCATAACGGTGGATATGGTGCTGACCGAAAGTGCCGAAAAACTACAAGATGTAGTGGTAACAGCAAATGTAAACAAGTATAAAAACAACAACACATCGCCAAGTCTGCGCCTGACTACCCCACTGCTGGAGGTGCCACAAAACATACAGATAGTGACGGGCGATGTGCTGAAGGACCAACAGATAATAAGTATGAGCGATGGCCTGACACGCAATGTAAGTGGCCTGACACGGCTGGAACACTGGGGTGATATGTATACGAACATAACAGCCAGAGGATCGCAGATACAGGCATTCAGAAATGGGTTTAATGTGGTAAACTCTTACTGGGGACCACTGACAGAGGATATGTGCTTTGTAGACAACATAGAGTTTGTGAAGGGACCAGCGGGTTTTATGCTATCGAACGGAGACCCGAGCGGGCTGTATAATGTGGTGACCAAAAAGCCTACGGGCAAAACTAAGGGCGAAGCGAGCTTCACGGTGGGTAGCTATGACCTGTACAGAAGCACCATAGACCTGGATGGCAAACTGAGCAAGGACGGCAAACTACTGTACAGACTGAATGCTGCAGCACAAAACAAGAAAACACATAGGGCTAATGAGTATAACGACCGCTATGCACTGGCACCTGTATTGAGCTACCAGCTAGATGAACAAACTAAACTGACACTGGAATATAACTACCAACAAGCCAGGATGAGTAATGTGGGCTCTTATTATGTGTTTTCGCCCGATGGGTTTAAGACGCTGCCAGTAGATTTTGCATCGCTGCCATCTGGCTCGCCGGGTACGCAGATTGATGACCATAGCCTGTACCTGAACCTGCAACACAACATCAACAGAGGCTGGAAGGTGACTGGCCAAGTAGCCAGATTTGTGTATATCCAAGAAGGGTCGTCTATGTGGCCAAGTGTGGTGAATGCCGATGGCACCATAGTGCGCAGCATAAGCATATGGGACGCAAAAAGTACCATGACTATGGCACAGGCTTTTGTGAATGGAGAAATGGAAACTGGTAGCATAAGACACAGAATACTGGGTGGGCTAGATATGGCCAACAAAGCCTACATGGCCGACTGGAATCAGACACATGTGCTTGACTCTGCCAATGCCCCGTTTGACCCTAAAAACCCATCGCTGGGTACACCTGTAACTGGATATCCTGTATTTGACCGCGAAACCCCGCTAGAAGAGCGTGCTACTGGTGGTGTAATCGACCAAGCCTACACTAGCTTGTATCTTCAAGATGAACTGGGCTTTATGCAGGGCAAGGTGCGCCTGACACTGGCGGGTAGATATACCGATGTGAGACAGGCCAACTACGGTGGTAAGCCAAATGAAGCCAAACACTTTACACCTCGTGTGGGTGTAAGTGTATCTGTAGACAAAACAACATCGGTATACGGGCTTTACGATCAGGCTTTTGTGCCACAGTCGGGTGTGCTGGCAAGTGGTGGCAAGGTGCAGCCCATAACTGGCAACAACATGGAAGGTGGTGTAAAAAAAGATTGGTTTGGAGGTAGATGGAATACCTCACTAACGGCATACTCTATACTGAAAAACAACGAACTGACTGCTGACCCTAACAGCGCGCCTACATCGGGCCTGAGTATAGTACTGGGACAGAAAAGAGCGCAGGGTGTGGAGTTTGACCTGAGGGGCAACATAGCCAGAGGGCTGAGCCTGATAGCCAACTATGCCTATACAGACTCGAGAGTGCTGAAGGTAGCTGATGGTGTGACGGCAATAAAAGTGGGCGATATAGTGCCGGGATTTGCCATACATACTGCTAATGCATGGCTGACCTACAAAGTACAAAGGGGTGTGCTAAAGGGTGCTGGTGTATCGCTGGGTGCTACCTGGCTGGGCGATAGGGCTACCTACTGGGACGCATCGCCCGACCCTAGCAAAGAACTAGATAACTACCTGAAAGTGGATGGTGGTGTGTACTGGGAAAACAACAAGCTGAAGATAACTGCCAATGTATTTAACCTGCTGGATGAGTACCTGTATAGCGGATCGTACTACAAATGGCTGAGCGCCTATAACTGGCAAACTGAAGCACCTCGCAACCTAAGATTCTCAATAGCCTATAAATTCTAATGAGCCTAAAAAAAGCAATCAGCATTGTACACCTGTGGCTCGGACTAACGTCTGGGCTGCTGGTTTTTGTGATAGCCATCACTGGTAGTATCTATGCCTTTCAGGAGGAGATACAGAACCTGACACAGCCTTACCGCTTTGTGACAGATAGCGGTAAGCAGTACCTACCACCCAGCAGCCTGAAACAAATAGCGAACAAAGAGCTACCGGGCAAGGATGTGCATGCTGTAATGTACAGTGGGCGCACAAAGGCTGCCAAAGCAATATTTTATGCCGAGGGTGCTGACTACTATTACTTTGTGTACATGAACCCCTACACGGGTGCTGTACTGAAGGTGAAGAACGAGAACAATGACTTCTTCAGGTTTATACTAAACGGGCACTACTACCTGTGGCTGCCTCCCAAGGTGGGGCATGTGGTAGTGGCTAGTGCAACGCTGGTTTTCTTTGTAATGCTGGTGACAGGGCTGGTGCTGTGGTGGCCCCGTAACAAAAAAGCTATACGTCAGCGGCTGACGATAAAATGGGATGGCAGATGGCGGCGAAAAAACTATGACCTGCATAGTGTGGGTGGCTTCTATGTGCTGGCGCTAGGGTTGGTATTTGCTACAACGGGGCTGGTGTGGGGTTTTGAGTGGTTTGGGAAGTTGTATTATGGTACTATATCGGGTGGCAAAACTATGATGGCTTATAGAGAGCCTAAATGCGCCCCTTTAGCCCTAGACAGCATCAGCCCAGCTATAGATAGGGTATGGAGACTATTAGACCAAGAACTGAGCGAAAAAGCTACTATAGAAGTGCATATACCTCACGACTCTGCGGCTATAGCTGTGAACATAAACCCCGACCCTACTACCTACTGGAAAACAGACTACCGATATTACGACCCTAGTACACTGGAAGAAATACCTGTGGAACACCTGTGGGGCAGGTACAAAAATACTAGCAGGGCAGATAAACTGATGCGCATGAACTACGACATACACGTAGGTGCTATACTGGGTTTGCCGGGAAAGGTGCTGGCATGTATGGCAAGCTTGCTAATAGCTTCGCTGCCAGTGACAGGCACTCTGATATGGTGGGGCCGGCACAACAAAAAGAAAGGCTGATATCATATTGGGTTTATTGTTCGTTTCTAGTTTTGCCGGTTATTTGCCGGTTATTTTTGTGTTTTGGGGTTTAAGTGGTTGATTATCAATGGTATTCGTTTTTTGTTGGTAGGGTGCATTTGCAGGTCGGGTATATGTGGCTTGGTACTACAGACTTTGGGACGAGTGAGACACACTGTACCCAACTACCCTAGTGCAGCAAAAAGTGCGCCAATATGGGTTTAGTAGTGATTAAGATATCCACAATTTTCAAGGTGGTTTTTTATGAGTAATAAGTAGATGGCTGAATTAAGAAAAAACCAGCTTCTTAGCCCTTAAAACGGAGAGTCCCCCGCAAATAAAAGCAGGGGACTCACCTAGTATAGATGTTTTAATTTTATTAGTCTTCTGCCGATCTACTTAAAGCATATATAACCAATCCAAATCCTATTTTGTTTATAGCATCTGCGATGTTATAAACAATATCCATTGCATGAGATGCTGCGGCTGGATCTGAAACTAAAGCAATACCAAATAAACCACCAGGAGTACCTAAAATGTATCCAAGAGGATAGATAGCCCAACCTACTAATACAAACCAAGCAAGAATTCTGGTAGCTTTTGCAACTTGTGTACCAGCTGATTTAGCAAGTTTGGCAACTTCACCAAACCAAATCAAATAAACTATGTAGAAATAAGCTGCACCTGAAACTACGCCCCACATAACACTATTGTCCCTATCAACTGTTTCGCCTAAATAACCCGTAATTAACATTACTAAAGATGCCGCAATTAATTTCCACAATAGACCAATTTTTGCACCTGCTTTTTTGGTTATTAGATAGAATTCAACACACATAAGTGGCACCGTTAAAATCCAATCTACGTAACGGAAAAACGTTGGAGAATCACCAGTTTCAAGATTGTAGCCTCTCATGTAATAGTAGTGAACGGCAGCAATAAAGGTGATTAGTCCTGAAACTAAAACAGAAGTCCGCCATTTGGGCGAAGTGTTGTTAAGTTCAAAAAAGAAAAAGACTGAAGCGGCCATCATGGCCATCGTTCCGATGAAGAACGTAAAAGCAACATAATTGTCGCTGGCAATTTTTAAATGTTCCATTTTATTCGTTTTTATGATTTTCCTACATGTATGGCCTTTCGGATATAGCCCTGTTTTTTTTAATGGTTTCAAGTCTCCACACTATAAAATTATATACAATAAATCGCTAAACAACTACTATCATTAGTAGTATTAATAATATTGTATAATCAATACTCAGCTCTTTTCGAAGAATGGTCGGAGTATTCTGCTAGTTATAAGTTGAAAACAGCTAAGGAAATTTTTACTTTTAATTCATTGT
>JBIKKS010000111.1:0-6437 GCA_044360235.1 Flavipsychrobacter sp.
AGAGGATCTATCTGATGCTAAAGCATCTACTGCGTCATTGAGTACTAAATAGAGCATAATGAACCTACTTTTACTAGCAGTATCGAACGGTGAAACTATCACAGCATCAATGACAGCTGAAGAACCTACCTCATAAGGAGAACCTACAAGAGACTGATAATTGTCACATATATTTTGGGCAAGTGTGTAAGAAAAAGGTGGGCTAAACATGTTTCATAAATGATTAAGCTAAAGGTAGATTTTGTAGCCGAAACCAAAAAATAATGTATAGTTAATAACGCTCCTTTAACTACCCTGTTTAAATCGATAACAAATACTCAAATCAACAACCTAATAAAAGTTTTCAACCTTTATTAGTATACATATTATAACTACTAGGTAGTGGGTACCCTAGTTCTTCCATTATGTTTTCAAGGTCTTTTTCTTCTTTAGGATTATACCTTCTATCGAGGTTCAGTCCATTTAACCTTGCCCATGTTTGCCACTTCACAGCAGTTAATGGGTTTTTGAACTCTTGTAATATCTTATACAAGTTGAGTTCGGTTTGACGACAAATCAATTTTACTAGCAATGTGCCCTGAGTAACATTAAGTTGTTTGATTTTATCCTCAAATTTTGTTCTCATTTCATCTTCACGACTATTTACATATTTCCTTCGTTCTTTTCTACTTACACCCTGTTCATTCACTTTAACATTTACATCTTTGAAAAGCTGAGTAGAAGCATCGAGGTATGGCAAAATGGTAGTGACATAAAATTTCATCTGGTTGTATCTATACCTATCTGTGTCATTAAGCCATTGTGCTGTCACCTTAGCTTCGGGCAACATAAAAGCCGAGTCATTCATGTACTTGCTAGTATCTTGTGCGCTAGCGATAAAAGGCAATAAAAAAAGCAGTGCTAACAATATTCTTTTCATAATACTATATACATATCAATATGCATACCAAAAGTAAGTACAAGAATGCTAATATTTGCAGCGCAGTTTTTTAAAGATTTTTTTAACAAAAAAATTATTGCAGTTCCAAATAACTTGCTACTTTTGTAGTGGGTATATTTTTCATAAGGTGGAAGTAAGGCTTCAGCAATTGCAGGAGCCTTACTTTTTTTATGGCATATAATGTCAAATAAAGATCACTTCAATCATCTCTTGACCAGTGCAATACTGCTAATATGAGTAAGAGCAAATCAGGTAATTGCAACATCATATTTCCTAACTTTACGTTTTTATCATAAACAGTAGTATTTTAGCAGCATACACAATATAATTAATGGACTACGAAATAAAACACTCTGGCAAATTCAAGTATGTTGAAGAAGGTGCAGGTGCGCCCCTCATTTTACTGCATGGTCTGTTTGGTGCCCTTAGCAATTTCAAAGATCTGGTGGACTATTACAAGAGAACACATCTTGTAATTATTCCTTTGCTTCCGTTATACGACTTGTCGCTGATAGACACCAGCGTGTCTGGTCTATCAAAATATGTTTACAAATTCTTTGAGCACAGGAAACTTAAAGATGTTCACTTACTTGGAAATTCTTTGGGAGGGCATGTGGGCTTAGTTTTCACACTGAAACACCCCGAACTGGTTAAGACCATAACACTAACTGGAAGTTCTGGTTTGTTTGAGAATGGCATGGGTGAAACTTACCCAAAACGTGGCGACTATAATTACGTACAAAAGAAAACAGAACTAACGTTTTACGACCCCAAAGTTGCCACCAAAGAGCTTGTAGATGAGGTATTTAACATCATCAACAACAGACTGAAAGCACTAAAAATCATAGCCTTAGCCCGATCAGCAATACGGCACAATCTGGGTGATGAACTACAAGAAATAAAACAACCTGTGTGCCTAATATGGGGCAAAAATGATACCATTACACCACCTATGGTTGCTGATGAGTTTCATAGATTGCTGCCCACATCCGAACTACACTGGATAGACAAATGTGGCCATGCACCTATGATGGAAGTACCTGTGGAGTTTAATGCTATCCTCTCTCAGTTTTTAGAAAAACATGAAGGATAGTCGACCATTTTCGCAATTCAAAACCTCCAAGCTTACTATTGCGTACATGCTTGCAAGCTAAAAATTGCCAACTTAACTATGAACTTAGATCTCTTAACAGATAAGACTATCCCCGTACTATCGCCGGAGGACTCTATAGAAAAGTCATTGAGCGTAATGGATGATGCCAAACTCACCGGATTACCTGTAGTGAGTAGTGATTATTATGTAGCGTTTGTGCTGGAAGATGCTCTGTTAGAGCATCCTGACCCATCTGAAACTCTTTCATCTGCGGGGCTACTTACGTACAAACCTGCCATTGGTTCATATGCTCACCCATTTGATGCTATTACAATTATACATCAGACTGCGTTGCCTTTACTGCCTGTGCTTGATAGTGAGCAAAAATATTCTGGCTGCATTACTAAAGACAATTTGCTTGGCTACATCACCAACAACTCTGGGATAGCAAATCCGGGTGGTATCCTGGTACTAGAAATATTGCCTCGTAACTATTCAATGTATGAGATAGCAAGAATATGCGAAAACGAAGATGTGATTCTACTAGCCATGCACGCACATACCAACGAACGTGGGATGCTGGAAATAACAATGAAGCTTAACCGTACAGTGCTAGATGGTGTAGTTGCCTCTTTTGAGCGGCATAACTACCATGTACAGGAAGTATATGGTAAAGACACCAATAACGAAGACATCATTGGTAAGTATAATTTGCTGATGAACTACATCAATATGTAACCATGATAGCTATTGACAATGTGCTCCTCAGCGATGAGCTAATACA
Source organism: Flavipsychrobacter sp. (assembly GCA_044360235.1). Lineage (GTDB taxonomy): Bacteria > Bacteroidota > Bacteroidia > Chitinophagales > Chitinophagaceae > Nemorincola. Next base: position 2,818 of record JBIKKS010000111.1, read on the forward strand.
GGAAGAGTTTGTATGTGACCTCACCAAATGCAAAGGCGGCTGCTGTGTAGATGGCGACTGTGGCGCACCACTTACCCAAGAAGAGACATTGATACTCAAGGACATATACAGTGATATAAAACCATCTCTTGTACCAGAGTATATAGCTGAGATTGAACGACAAGGCACACACACTATAGATAACGAATATGGCTTTGTGACTCCTACAGTAAATGGCGGTATATGCGTATACGGTTATACAGACGAAACAGGCACCGTAAAATGTGGAATAGAAAAAGCATGGCTTGAAGGTAAAACTCACTTTCGTAAACCGATATCTTGCCATCTTTACCCTATTCGTATTACTTCTCACCCTGGTTACGAAGCAGTCAACTACGAGCCCAGACCAAGCCTGTGCAAACCAGCCTGCAAACTAGGCAGGAAACTAAAAGTACCGGTGTATAAATTTCTGAAAGATCCTATTATTCGCAAGTATGGCGAGGACTTTTATGACGCACTGGATACAATAGCCATCAAACATTTCCCGAACAAGGGCAAATAACACCCTTTCCTTAAGCTTAAACTACAACTGCTAGCAATTACTGGCTTCAGTATATGCTAATCGCTTCTACGCCCTCTAATTGCAGCAATTCTACTTTTGCACAACTTTGATATAAAAAGTAAAGGCCCGAATGACATCCGGACCTTTACTAGATGAAGTTACAAACAAATATTACTGACTGATTTGTATTTTTTTGTTGGTGATACGCCCCTCTATGTCTCTTAAAGAAAGTGTATAATTACCAGAAGGTAATGAAGTTAGGTTTAGCACTGTTTTAGAAGCATTTACTACTTCTTTTTGAGCTACTACCTGACCCAGCGTATTGTACACAGTTATTTCTGTACTTACATTACTACCCTTCCAGTCCAGATTTAGTATACCATTGGTAGGATTTGGGAAGATCTGTACTTCACCCACACTTACATTTTTCACATCTAGCAATGCTATAAATATAGTGTTAGATGCCAAGGACTGGCAGTTGCCAGTATCGCGTATAGCATAGTAATACCCCATTGTAGTAGGATGATACGTCTGTGCGTTTGCGCCAGGTATTATTGTACCGTTGAAGTACCAGATGTATACACCAGCGGTGTTGGCTACTAGAATGTTATCTATCAATGATACCAATGGTGCTACTGGAGTACTATCGCGAATCATCAAAATTGCAGCTGTTGTAACTGAGTCATTTAGGTAACAACCACCATCTGTAGTACGCACTCTGAATGTAAGCAGATCACCATTTTCGTAGGCTTGTGTGTGGATATTGCTACCAGTTGCTACAACTGTATCATTTATCAGCCAAATGAGGTCTGGAGTGACCCCACCGTCTGTAATGGTGGCTGTGAATGTAATAGCGGAATCTATACAACCTGGGTTAGCTCCGTTGGTCAGAGCTAAGCTAGCAGTAGGGTTAAGATTTGGTATTACTGTGATGGTAATAGATGGGGATATGGTAGTATCATTAATCACACAAGCATCTGTAGCTACCAGCATACCATATACTATGTCTCCATTGTTAAGAGAATCTGTGATATATGCAGGTCCTATTGCTCCTGGCACACTTACTCCATTCACATACCAGTATATCACCGAACCCAGACCTGCATCAGTTACCAATGCACTGAATGTATTGGTATCGCGAGAACAGATAGGATTGTACAAAGCAGAAATAGACAACATAGCGGTAAGGGAATCGTGAATTACTTCTATGCCGTTGGAGTACGCGGTATCGGTAGGAAAAGCACAAACCGAGTTTGATACCATCATAACGGTTACAGTGTCTCCGTCAGTGAATATATCAGTAAATGTGGCACTGTCTGCTCCTATTACTGGTACATTGTCTACATACCACTGATATAGAGGTGCTGTGCCGCCGTTAACTGGATAGGCAGTAAAAGTCAACGGACTACCAGGGCAATCGGGGTTAGTACCCGATGTAATGGAATTAAGTACCCGAGGCATTATAGCACTACTGCGATACACGATTATAGTGTTTGACTTAGCACTATCTAGCAGTCCAAGACTGTTGATGAAATATATCCAGCAATATACACTATCGCCATCATTGAGTGCTGTGGTATGAAAGGTATCAATAGTAACACCAGTAAATACATCATTGGCAAACCACCTGAAAGTAGATCCTATTGCTGTATCGTTAGACTCGATAGCAACAAAATCAAGCTGTACACCAGGGCAAGTAGTATCACTACCATAAGGCAGATAAATGCGCACAGAATCCTCTGTTTGTGCAGACACCATTCCACCTAAACCAATACACAACAAGAAAAGCAGTGTAATTTTACGTATCATAATTGAATAATTTAGACCCGTCATAGGGAGACAGGAATGTTAAGTTCCGTAAAAATAATGTATTCATTTTAAATTTGCCTGAAAGATTTTCCAGTTCCCTATACTTGCACAAACAATCTTACTTTTACTGGCTATTAAGTAACTATCAGAATATAGACATTAATTTATGCTGGTTTCTTACCTTTGCGGCACAATAAAAGAAAATGAAAGAAGTATATATAGTATCAGCAGTACGTACCCCTATGGGAAGTTGGGGCGGCGCATTAAAGGACTTTTCAGCACCCAAACTTGGTGCTATAGCCATAAGAGGTGCGCTGGAGCGTGCTGGAGTAGCTGCTTCAGAAGTTAATGAAGTGCTTATGGGCTGTGTACTTCAGGCCAACCTTGGCCAAGCACCTGCACGTCAGGCTGCACGTTTTGCTGGCGTACCAGACAATGTACCTTGTACTACCATCAACAAAGTATGTGCAAGCGGTATGAAGGCTGTGATGCAAGGTGCACAAGCTATAATGCTGGGCGATGCTGATGTAGTAGTAGCAGGAGGTATGGAAAGCATGAGTAATGTACCTTTCTACAATGAAAACCTACGCTGGGGAAGCAAATATGGCAATGTTACACTTATAGATGGTTTGGCTAAAGATGGTCTTACTGATGTGTACCACAACTATGCCATGGGTAATGCAGCCGACATGTGCGCTAAAGAATGCAACATCAGCCGTGAAGATCAAGACGAATTTGCGATAGAAAGTTACAAACGTAGCCAAGGCGCATGGGATGCTGGTAAGTTTGACAATGAAATAGTAGCTGTAGAAGTACCACAGAAAAAAGGCGACCCGATAATAATAAGCAAAGATGAAGACCCATGGAATGTGAAATTTGATAAGATAGCTGGTTTGCGTCCTGCATTCTCAAAAGAAGGAACAGTAACTGCAGCTAATGCCAGCACTATGAATGATGGTGCTGCAGCACTAGTACTCATGAGCAAGGAAAAAGCAGAGCAACTGGGCATCAAGCCAATAGCACGCCTAGTAGGTTATGCTGATGCTGAGCAGGCTCCTGAGTGGTTTACTACTTCTCCTTCGCTTGCTGTGCCTAAGGCAGTAGCAAAAGCAGGTCTTAAAATGGAAGATGTATCGTATTTCGAGCTCAATGAGGCATTTAGCGTAGTAGGTATAGTAAACGCTCGAAAAATGAATCTTGACCCCGCTAAAGTCAATGTAAATGGTGGTGCAGTAGCACTAGGTCATCCGCTGGGTTGCAGTGTTGCACG
>JBIKKS010000112.1:0-6416 GCA_044360235.1 Flavipsychrobacter sp.
CACTTTACCTAACCACCTCACTGCCGGTTACTATGTCTGCGAATTTGTAGCTACCGATGGCACACAAAAAATAGTCAAAATTATGTACCAACCATAATTGTTGATATTACTAAAAAAGCGATCAGCCTAAGATAATCTGTAGATGATCTTAGGCTGATTGCTTTTTACTAGAATTTATAAACAAAAATTAAATCAATAAAACTTAGTCAGGTATGGATAACGCTCTTGATAGAGTTTTTTCACCCTGCTGAGAATTGTATTCCTCAACCCATCGATATTTATGCGCTCTGTGGCAGATACAAATATTGCAGAGTTATTGGTTATACCCTGCCAGCGATGCTCTAACTGTGTCAGCATATCTTTTTTCACTTCATCGTCTAGCCAAGGGTCAAACACCTGCTGCTCATACAGGTCCATTTTATTGAAAATAGTTAGCATTGGCTTGTCAAACGCTCCCAATTCCTGCAGCGTTTTATTCACCACACCCATCTGGTCTTCATATCCCGGATGTGAGATGTCGACAACATGCAACAAACAATCTGCCTCTCGCACTTCATCTAGTGTGCTCTTAAAACTTTCTACCAAATGGTGGGGCAGCTTCCTGATAAAACCCACCGTATCACTTAGCAAAAACGGCGTTTGCTCATACACCACTTTTCTGGTAGTCGTATCCAATGTGGCAAATAATTTATTCTCCGCAAATACCTCCGACTTGCTGATTATCGTCATCAATGTGCTTTTACCCACATTTGTGTACCCCACAAAAGCCACTCTTATATACTCACCACGTTCTTTACGTTGTGTTATAGCTTGTCTGTCTATCTCGCCTAGGCGTTTGCGCAGCAGCGATATTTTATCTTTTACCAGTCGTCTATCGGTTTCTATCTCAGTCTCCCCTGGTCCTCTACTACCTATACCACCACCCTGCCGCTCTAGGTGTTTCCACATACCTTTTAGCCTCGGCAACAAATACTGATACTGAGCTAGCTCTACCTGTACTTTTGCCTGTGCAGTCTTAGCCCTACTAGCAAAAATATCTAATATCAAATCACTTCTGTCTATCGTTTTCACACCAAGCACATCTGTAATATTACCTATCTGAGACCCCGTAAGCTCATCATCAAATATCACCAGACTTATACCCTTAGCATGTACATATTCTTTTATTTCCTCTAGTTTACCCTTCCCCACAAATGTTTTACTATCTGGTCGGGGCAATTTCTGCATAAAAGTTTTCACAGCTACAGCTCCCGCAGTTTCAGCCAAAAAAGCCAACTCCACCAGATATTCTTTGGTCAGTATCTCGGTTTGTTCTTTATATATAAGCCCTACCAATACTGCTTTCTCTTCTTGTTGTATTTTGTTGTTTTTATCTAGCAAAGTAACAATTGATTGAAAATTATTATAAAAATAGCATTACCAACGATCAATAAAAAAATATACCAGAAAAACTCATTATTTTCCTTCATGCTGATGGCAAAAAATCTACGAAAAGCACCTTATTTAAAGACTTTTGCAATTAAGCAGAAATGGAAAATAACAGGCTATTTAGCAGAGTATATTTATTCATCTTTCCTTACTGTTACTTGCAAAACTAATTTATTGTCACGTCATAATGCTCACTGTTTTGTATCATAGTGCTACAATCCTTCCATCATTTTTACCGCTCTCCTTACTGTAACACATTTTACACACATCTTCAATCAGTCTTTTAATCCACACCACCTATACTACGTACATTCCCTCATTTTTCACAGCAATATTTGGCATCTATCATTTGCATTCTATACTACCAGCTCTGAAATAAAACATCAGTAGCAGCCTAAACTGTTATGGTACGAAATGCGAAAATTGTATCTGTTTTGATTCAGAATTTTATTTCACTTTTGTGCTGCAATCTGTAAGTGTGTTTGTAAAAAATAATAGGTTGCAGATCAAGAATAATATATGACAAAACAGACGAAGGCTTACATTGCATTGGTGTTTATATGTGTAGCATGGGGTACTACTTATTTAGCTATAAGGGTGGGTGTTCGCCATTATCCAGCATTTCTTTTTGCAGGTGTACGGCAGGTAGTGGCAGGTGCCATTCTGTTATCGCTGGCACTAGTGTTTAACAGAAAATATGATTTGACTCGTAACAACATACTGAGGCAAATGTGGTTAGGTTTTTTAATGCTTACTATTGGTAATGGCTGTGTCACCTGGGCCGAGCAGTATATACCCAGTGGTATAGCGGCTCTGCTATGTGCTATGATGCCCATATTTGCGGTACTCATTAATCTGTTGTCAGAGCAGAAAGACAAGTTTAATGCTACAATCGGTATAGGCATGCTGCTAGGTATAATAGGTGTAGGGCTAATATTCAGACAAAACTTAGCCGATCTCGGTAAGCCAGAATACCTTAGTGGTATACTGTGTATATTTTTGGCTACCTCGGGTTGGGCGTTAGGTAGCACGCTCAATAAGAAATACGGCAAAGCTAAAAATCCATTTTTCAATTCGGGTTTGCAATTATTATTTGGCGGGGTGTTTATGCTATTTATAAGTCCTGTTACAGACGATTATAGTGGCATGCAACTGTGGAATCCAGAGGGCTTGTTATCGCTGGCATACCTCATAGTATTTGGGTCAGTACTCGCCTATGCGGCCTATATGTTTGTACTAGATGTGCTACCTGTGGGAGTGGCTACAATATATGCCTACATCAATCCGTTAATAGCTGTACTGGCAGGAGCAGTGTGGCTACATGAGCCGCTGAATATATACATTGGGTTGGCGTTTGTTACCATAGTTGTAAGTGTATTTACGGTAAATTTGGGCTACAGGCAACAACGTAAAACTGAATTGAAAAATGAAACTAAACCATTAGTAGAAGTAGTAGAATAGTGATAGGAACTGACGGTAAATATGTAATCTTTTAAAAACTAAAAAAGTATGGGACACACAATAACAATTAACAAAAGTGCAGATAGCACGGTCACCGAAACAAAATCTGTGCCTTTTGGCACGGTTCCTACCACACACATGTTTATGGCTAGCTATAAAGATGGTGCTTGGCAAGATAGCCGCATAGTGCCATTTCATGACCTCGTACTTAGCCCACTCGCATTATGCTTGCATTACGGCCAAACAGTGTTTGAAGGTATGAAGGCTTTTGTGATGAACACTGGTAAGATAAATATATTCAGGATGCAAAAACATCACGACAGATTTAACAAGTCGCTTCACCGTATGTGTATGCCTGCAGTGCCTGAGGACCTTTTTTATGGTGCAATCAGTGAGCTCGTTCGTACAGATGCAGATTGGGTGCCTGCAGATGGTTCATTGTACATAAGACCCTTCATGATAGCTAATGAAGGCAGAATAGGTGTCAAGATAGCAGATGAATACCTATTTATGGTAGTTTGTAGCCCAGCTTATCAGTATTACACCCAGCCGCTAAGAGTAAAGGTGGAAACAAAATATGTAAGAGCTGCAGAAGGCGGCACAGGCACTGCAAAATGTGGTGGCAACTATGGTGGTGCGTTCTACCCTACCAATCTAGCAAAAGAACAGGGATTCGATCAGGTATTGTGGACAGATGCGGCAACGCATGAGTTCATAGAGGAGTCGGGCACTATGAATGCCATGTTTGTGATAGACGATGTGCTAATAACACCTGCGCTGAGTGGGTCAATACTGGATGGCGTTACGCGCGATAGCCTAATAGCGATAGCCAACGACAAAGGGATAAAACTGGAAGTAAGACCAATAAGGTACAGCGAGCTTATAGCGGCTTTCGACGCAGGTAAGCGCGTAGAAGCTTTTGGGGCAGGCACCGCAGCCGTTGTGGCACCTATAGCTGTTATATCCATGAATGGTGTAAACTATGACTGCTACACAGGCGAAGATGCTATAATGTACAGATTACGCAACTATCTGTTGGGGATAAGGAAGGGAGATGAACCCGACACTCATGGCTGGAATCATATAATATGATATGCATAAAGTATGGAGACAATCACAATAGACTATAACGGTTATCTGATAACCACCAACAAAGATGCTATGATACTCAGCCACATCCATAAGTGGCTGAGCGAAGAGGCATATTGGTCTAAAGGAATCCCGTACCATACTGTTGCCAATGCCATTGCTCACTCGCATTGCATAGGCGTACTGCATCAGGGCAACCAAATAGCTTTTGCCCGGCTTGTTACAGATTATGCCACTTTTGGCTACCTAGCAGATGTTTATGTGCAAAAAGCACACAGAGGAATAGGACTAAGCAAAAAAATGATGGAAGTATTGCTCGGGCAGGAATGGGTGAAAGGTCTGAGGAGAATAATGCTGTCTACCATAAGTGCTCATGAGCTGTACAGACAATACGACTTTAAAGAATGTCGGTATCCTGACAGACTAATGGAAATTCTTAGGTCTCCAGATATGTATTTAGCCCACACAGGACAATAAGCTGAACGTTACCCCACCACCTGTTTTGTTTACCCATACATTCGCAATAACCCACGTGCAATTCTTCACATGATCCACTTCCTGAATTACAAAAAACTATACGGCAAAACTGAAATTATAAGTATTGCTGATATCCAACTTGCCCATGGCATTTATTGGCTAAAGGGTGCAAACGGAACCGGCAAAACCACTCTTATAAAATCCATAGCTGGGCTAATACCCTACTCCGGAGATATAACTGTAGACAATAAAAACATTCGCAAACAAAGAACAGAATATACTTCTATTGTCAATTATGCCGAAGCTGAACCATTATACCCAGGTTTCCTTTCAGGCAGAGACATACTTAGCTTTTATGCCCAAACTAAAAAAGCCAGTAAACAACAAGTAGACTCACTGTCTCAAATGATGGGTATAAACGCGTACACATCCAGCAAAATAGCAACCTATTCTAGTGGAATGACAAAAAAACTATCATTAATCACCGCATTTATAGGCTCTCCCAAATTAATACTGCTCGATGAACCACTTATTACTTTAGATGTCAATTCAGTATCCATACTTCAGCAGCTAATCGCCGTTCAGCACCATCAGGGTGCTACATTTATCATTACTTCTCATCAGCCACTATACATCAATGGCTGCATTATAAAAGAACTGATTGTAGACCACAAAACCATAGTGCGTCTATGATATATGCACTCAACAAAACTATCGTAACACAGTTTTACAAACAAAACGCTGGTTTTTTTCTCGTATGTTTCATTTTTCTTTTTGGTATACTCAGTGGTAGAGAAACCCTTTACCTACACTACCACATCATGCAGCAAATAACAACAACATGGTTGTTTATGGCTGGTGCATGTATAATTTGGGCATTGTACAATATCAAATGTATTGCATATTCATTAGGCGAGCTCTACAAACCCACCAACAGCTTTTTGTATAGTTTACAATCTATCCCCGCTCCTCTACAACTTCTTTTTTTTACCTACACACACTCATTACTGCTGGCACCAGTACTCATTTACGCAGCTATTACCGTTGTCATTGGTTTCCTACATCAGCATTTTTTGCTGTCATTTATATTCACATTATTCCAGTTAACCATCGCCATAGGCAGTAGTTTCGTATACTATTACATCATCAATAGCACCTACAAACCAGCAATATTTAAGACAATAGCCATTATCAAACATAGACCCATAAAACTGCACATGTGCTTATTGCACTACTCATTACACATGCGTAAGGGCGCATTTATAAGCATAAAAATATTTTCTTTGCTGCTGCTCCAAGGCATGGTAGCAGCAAACAAATCGGAGCTGAATCGCGAATCTATTTGTGTACTCATTATGTTTCTGGTGTCAGGTCATTCTTTACTTACCACTCATTACGTCAACTTTTCCGAAACCCAACTTTCATTTACCCGTATCCTACCCATATCCACCATATCTCGTTTCTTCACCTATGCATTCACTTACCTAGTTCTTTTTGTGCCAGAACTGCTTTTTTTACTCATCAACAGTCATCATGCACTTTCTACTAGCATTATCGTTTCGCTTTACCTAGTCTCCGCATCCCAAATGCTCCTTTATACAGCTATTTTGTACATTCCTGGCATAGACATTAACAAATTTACAAGTATTGTATTCTTGCTGTTTTTTGTTTCCCTACTATTCCTGGCTGCAGTCAATCTCTGGTGGTTATGCATACTACAGTTATCTATCGCCCTACCTATGTACTATTTTTTATACCCTCATTACAGTAGGCCAATTACTGACAAATAACTCGCTTTTCTGCAACTATTGGGTTTACTCCGCCTTTGTTGGCATCCCCCGCCACACTACCCGCCAATATCACCCACCCACTAGCTATTTTTGGATAGCAAGCCTCAGCACTCACATCATCTGGCTTTGCGTCGCACCCTTCTACGTTCAGGGCAGTGAGGAGCTCCGCTT
>JBIKKS010000114.1:0-6396 GCA_044360235.1 Flavipsychrobacter sp.
CTGATATAACACCAGTTGTTGATGCTATTGTAGCTACAGAAGTATTTCCACTCACCCATGTACCTCCAGATGTGCTGGTTAATGACCCAACATTGTTTTCGCAAATTGTTAAACTTCCAGAAATAGCAGCAGGTAATGGATTAGCATTAACTACTACAGCTCCTGTCGCAGTACATCCCTGGCTACTAGTAACAGTAACACTGTATACGTTAGCACCAGAAACAATTGGTGTCATATCGGCTGTTGCACAAGCAGTGCAAGACAAACCAAATGCACCAGACCAATCGAATGTTGAAGCTGGCAAAGTGCCCTTAACATAAATATTATCTAAGAACCAGTATACAACTGATGCATTTAAAGACCAACGCAATCTAAGGTTGGAAACACCAATAGCATCTGCAGGTAGAGGTATAGTTGTTTCAGGAGATAATGCGCTCCATGAATCTGCACCTATTGCACCTGGAGTAGTCTGATCAGCTAATATCTGCCATGAACCGCCATTTACAGAATACTCAACCAGAGCTGCTGTAGCACCCGGCGTAAATAAAAACTGATTGAATGTTAAAGTAATGGAACCATAACCACCCTGTGTAGTAAATGAAGGGGAAGTAATGATGGTATTAGTTACTGCTCCGCTTGCAATTGGTGCCGCTTGCAACATAGGAGTTCCATCTCCTCCCACACTGTAAGCACCAGGAGGTGTAACTATCTGCCAATAACTAACACCAGATGCATCGCCTGAAGTGTTACTAATCGTCCACCCCATAAGACCAGTATTGAAATTCTGACCCAATAAAGTAAAATCAGGGTTTGGCGAACTTGCAGTAAATGAAGCGGTTTCTGTGAGACATATTGTAGCCGACGAAGCCGGAGAAATGTTTAAAACTGGCAATGGATTGACAGTCATAGTGCGGGTGCGAACGCAACCAGTAGGTGCTGTGTATGATATTAACGCCAAACCGTCTGACAAACCAGAAACAGAACCGCTACCAGCAACAATAGTTGCAACAGTAGTGTTGCCAGATGACCATGTGCCACCTGAGGGTGAGCTACTTAATGTCTGAGAACCACCTATGCAAACTGAAGCCGTTCCTGAGATTGCAGAAGGCACGTCATTTACAGTAATAGAAGGTGTGATAACAGCCGCAGCGCTTGTACAACCAGATACCGAATAAGTAACGGTCAAGCTGTAGACACCACTATTGGCAGTAGATATTGTGGTGAAAGTTGTGGCTGGAGTAGCAGATGTAGCAGTGAAACCTGCTGGTCCGCTCCAGTTGTAAGACACCAATGTACCTATACCAGATGCAGTACCAGCCGTAAATGTAATGGGAGCACCAAAACACAATGAAGTAACAGATGGTGTAATGCTGGCAACAGTAGGTTTGGGATTGACAGTAACTATAACATTAGAATTACAACCACCAACAACAGTGTAAGTGATACGAGCTGTACCTGCTGATACACCAGTTACTACTCCAGTTGAAGTATTAACTGTTGCTACTGCGGCATTACCAGTAGACCATGTACCACCAGAAACAGTGTTTGAAAGTGTAGAAGTGCCGCCAACGCACATACTACCTGAAATAGTGCTAGCTGGAGGATCGGTACATAAAGTCCAAGTAAGAATTGTATTAGCTGAAGGAGAACCATTACAGCCAGCTGAGAAAGTCGTAGAAGTTGTTGTTGAAGCAGAAGTTGTCAAATTCTGAAAATCAGTACCTGAATTTGCAATACCTATAGTAGCAGAACCAGATGCGAAACCTGGAGAACCGTAACAAAACTGCACAGCATTAGAGCCTTCATACAATTTGATTTGGAAGGTAGCTGTACCAGAACCACTGTAAGTGCCCCAACCAGCTGAAGGACTACCCCACTGCGCTGTAAAAACCCTGTTAGGTGCAGTGCCAGATGTCTGATAATAGGCTGTTGAAGAAAAGCCAAACAAATCATCCCAAAATGCAGATAAAAAACCTGTACCTCCATTAACTACTCCCATACCACTATTTGTCCATGGAGCAGCAGTACTGTTAGATAATGAAATAAAACCATTGGAGCACATAGACAACTGTGTATACGTAGCTCCACAATATGAGAAAGTAAACCCAATAGGAATAGATGAAAGTGTTCCATCATCTGTACTAATAGAGCCTGTTGCAGTTGTTCCTGTTAACCCTACTATACTATTGTAAGTGCCAGTAGTTCTTGCAAACGAGTAGCTTGCAGCAGTTTGTCCAAAACCGACAAACGACAGCAAACACAACAATAGAGATAAATAGATACGCCTCATACACATTTGGTTTTATTGTTCAAAAAAGCATTTAATGATATAGTCAAAAAGGCAAGTAGAAAACTACAATAACTGTTATAAAAATAACATTACCGTAGAACTAATTTAACACCAAGAATAAAATTAGTATTTCTGATCTAGAAAAACTTATGTTGTCGTAAAAAAACTCATTTTAGTGGGCAATCGAACACATAACGAGTACAACAATATTGAATGCTTTTCGCAAGTCAGACATGGTGCAACATCCAAACACAATGAATTAAATTTGATAATGATTCAGATTGTTGAATTATAAATACTATTTACACAATACAGCTAAACGAATAAAATTTACATAAATAACATTAACCAAAAGTAAATACCGAATAGGTAAATTTATCAAATTTTACAACTAATAATTAAAATTATTTTTAATGATATAAAATTAATACGATGATCGTTTGTCAAAAAACAAGCCATAAACAGGTAAATAAAACAGTTGTTGGAGTAATGAAAAACACAAACTGACGTCGAGATTTTGGACAATATTTTTTGAAATTTCTTAAGAATGTTTCTTTGCTTATATTTACGGTGAAGTGTCGAGATGTTTTTAATAAAATTCATAGCAGATTATTTATGCTGCAATCATCTTGATGATCAGAATACAATTTTTAATCAAAGCAAAATGATGAAAAAAATTCTTCCTCTATTACTGGCATTATCAACTGCAACGTGTGCTGACGCCCAGACAGTTTCATTTAGTGTGCCTATAGCCCCTTGCAATAACAATGGAGTGTTGTCCGCAACAATGACAGGTTTTACTCCCCCGCTTACAGTGATATGGACTACAGAAGGTACTACCAGTACTAATATAGTGCATACAGTGACTGGCCTATCAGATGCACTGACAGGCTACAGTGGAGGACCAGTCTCTGTAACAGTAAGTGATGGCACATCAACAGCTACCAATAATTTTGCAGGTGCGCCTCCATTTACTTACTCACTGAGTAGTACAGAATCGATATGTCCTTTGCCAGGAACAGTAAGTGGACTGGCAACGGGAGGAACAGCACCATACATATACCAGTGGTATAATATAAGCACAGAATCGGCGGTAGCTACCGGAGCCACAGTGACAATGCCCACCGGCCAATATGGTGTAATGATAACTGATGCCGCAGGATGCAAATTCGGATCGAAAGTAAACCCAGATACTGCTACCATATTATATACCTCGTTTACAGCTACAGTAACAGCTACTGACGCCAATTGTACCGATGGTACAGCCTCTGTCACCAGTGTATCGCCATCGGCAATGATGCCGGTAAGTTACAGATGGTCTAACGGAGCAACTACACCAAACATTACTGGACTATCTACCGGCAACTATAGTGTAGAAATAATAGATGCTGTGGGCTGCAAGGCAACAACAGATACTGCTGCACTATACAATCCATATTCGGTGTTTGTAAACCAGACAACTGTTATTGCGCTTCCATTGACCAGCACTCCAGCTACATGTCTGGGAACTGATGGTTCCATCAGCACATTTGTATCTGGTGGAGCAGCTCCTTATACTTACAACTGGAGTAATGGTGCTAATACCGCATCGCAAGGTGGCATACCCTCTGGTTTGTATCATGTAACAGTAACAGATGCTAATGGTTGTACAGGCAACAACAGTGTATTTTTAGGTTCATCTAGCACTATATCAGTTACTACATCAAGCTCACCTAGCCTTTGTACCAGCCCTACAGGTAATGCTACTGTGATACCATCAGGCGGCACCCCACCCTACACTATAAGCTGGTATACTACTCCTGCACAAACAAGTACTACGGCGACATTGCTAGCTCCCGGCAACTATAACTATAGAGTAAGTGATGTGACAGGATGTGTACTTACTGGTTTTGTGACAGTGCCTCCGGTAAATATCATAAATGCTACCACATTGTCTACCAGTCCCATATGTATGGCAGCAAATGGCAGCATTAGCGTGGCTGCCACCGGTGGTGCAGCGCCATACACATACCTATGGAATACGGGTGCTGCAACAGCAACACTAAGCAGCATACCCGCTGGCAAATACAGTGTACGTGTAACAGACAATATGGGCTGTAAAGTAACAGTACCGTTTGAACTAGTATCTTACTCGCCAGTAGGTGTAGGAATATCTGTAACAGAAGCTAGCTGCTTATTTGTAAATGATGGAACAGCAACAGCTACAGCCTATGGCGGCACAGCACCCTATACATACGGATGGAGTACTGGCGGAAGCACGGCAACCATAAGCAGCCTGCCTACCGGACTCTACCAAATGACAGCTACAGATGCTGTGGGTTGTATGACCAAACGTAGTGTACATGTAGGCTACAACGCTACTGAAACTAGCTGCTATTGCACTATAGAAGGCACAGTATATAATGACACAAACAGCAATTGCACTCAAGATGCAGGAGATATGGGTATAGCTAATACACAGATATACTGCTCAGGTATAGGATACACTTATACTGACGAAAAAGGTCATTACTCGTTCATGGTACCATCGGGTAGCTACACAGTTACTGAAACCGTGTCGCCTAACTACTCGCTGGCTGCTTGCCAACTAAACAACCTTTCTGTAACAGCAACAGCATCGGCAGGATGTGTACTGAGTGCCAACTTTGCAAATACTGCAATCGGAGCTCACAACCTGCGTATAAGCACTGCTACGCTTACGCCACCTGTACCCGGACAAACAATGGTGCAACAAATACTGATAGCTAATGAAGGTACCGTAACTGAAGACTCCACCTACGTAACCTACAAAACAGATGGTCAGTTGTTTTCACCTATGTTTACCCCTTCATCAATGTTTGTTGGTACTCCTTATTATTACACGTCTACTGGCATACCATCGCTGGCACCTGGTGCTACCCAAAAAATAACGGTAGCATACAAAGTACCTGCCAACATAGCAGTAGGTACTAGTGTAGCATTCAGAGATACAGTAGGATATAACAGCCCAGCCAGCACATGGGCAGATGACTACACTCCTGAAAACAATGTGCGCAATCATAGTGATGTAGTAGTAGCAACTTATGGTGGCAACCGCAAAGAAGTTTACCCTAAAGGCACTGGTGCAAACGGACTGATATACAACACTGATTCTGTATTGGAATATACAGTTCACTTTCAGAACACTGGTAGCTGGTATGCACAAAACGTAGTGATCATAGATACACTAGATAATGACCTAAACTGGACTACCCTGCACCCAGTATACGAGTCGGCCCCATGTAAAATAATGGTGTACCAATCAGGAGCAGTTAAAGTGGCTAAATTCACATTCAGCAATATAAATATGCCTCCACAGGCAATAGATGACCTGCGTAGCAATGGGATGTTTACATACACCATAAAAACTATGCCTGGACTAGCTGTAGGTACACAGTTTAAAAACCGTGCGTCAATTTACATTGACAATTACGAACCAATTGTAACTAATACTACAACCAACACACTAGGCTCAACTACACCAGGTAGCGTAAACAACAATGCTGCAATAAATCATAGCAGCTTTGCGGTATACCCTAACCCATCTAATGGTACATTTACTGCGGCAATACACAGTGATAAATCAGGCACTGCTGCTATGAGCATTACAGATATAGCAGGTAAAGTACTGATAACTAAATCAATGTTGCTGCAAGCTGGCAACAACACCATTAGCACAGACATCAACCAATTACCTGCTGGTGTGTATATAGTGAATGTAAATACTAGTGGTAAAGTAACATCTCAGAAACTAGTAGTGATAAGATAAACACTTAATGAAGTAAATTAAAAAGCCTCCTGCATGTAGATGTGGGAGGCTTTTTACTGGAAGTAACTATTACACACTCAGCACCCTGATCATATCTATCATATCTGCACTGATCGGTGTATTGCCTTTTACCACTTTATGAAATGGGGTGAAGACCAACTGGTCGTTGACTATACCTGCCATAACCTGAGTGTTGCCTGATATTAGTGCATTAACTGCACTATGCCCCAAGCGACTTGCCAACACACGATCGGCGTAAGATGGTGAACCACCACGCTGTATATGCCCCAGCACACAGGTACGCACATCAAGCTGTGGT
>JBIKKS010000113.1:0-6396 GCA_044360235.1 Flavipsychrobacter sp.
TCAGGTAGTGTATAGCAGTGAGGTGATAACGAAAGGCGGTGTGATAAATGAGCGCATAGAGCTGAACAATACACTGGCAAATGGTATGTACTTGTTGAACCTAAGCAATGGCAGCGACCGCAAAGTCTTCCACTTTGTAGTGAAACAATAAGAGGTACAACAACAATGAAGTAATAATAACGAGGGCTACCGACTGGTGGCCCTCTTTTTTTGTGGTATTGCCCATTGTCTTTTATTAGTTTATTATTTTGAAAAATTGTGACTTTCTATATGGGCAATTTATGAGAATGCACATTTTCTGCTTTAGTATGATTTAGAGTTATTTTTCATAATACATAAGATATTGTGTAGCAACGAAGGTTGTTTGTGAATGATCAAAATATTAGAAAAATTTAGCGTTAATTTTCAATTTGCAATTTACACTAATTGAATAACTGTTTATATTTAATATTATGAATGGTATTGTGAATTTAAAAAAACCAAAAATTACTTTGTAATTTTAACTCATAAAAATATACCCCCCAGTGAAAAATTGTTATATCAGCGAATCGAAGACTCGTGTTTGGAGTGCTTCCAACAAAGCTTTGTTACCCCAAACTATTTTGCTTAAACCTAGCATATTGCTATTGTTTTTGCTTTGTTGGGTAATATCCGTCAAAGCAAAAACTCCACCATGCAGTACTCCTACTATATCAGGTACGCTGACAGAATGTGCAGGCAGTGGCAGCACACTGAGTAGCCCTACCAGTGGCGGCACATGGACCAGTAGCAACACCATTGTAGCTACGGTGGTATCAGGCACAGGGGTGGTATCGGCAGTAGCTGCTGGGACAGCAACAATATCATACACTGTAAGTGGTGGATGTGTGGGTACAACAGTCTATACTGTTAATCCGCTGCCTGATGCAATAACATTGACAATTCCATCTAGTTTATGTGGTGGAGAAATATCTGAATATGATATTTCGCCTATGGTCTATGATGGGATTTTTTTTACATCTCATCCTAATGTTGGTATTGATTATCCAACTCCTGGACAAATGGAGGTATTTAATGATGGTACTACAATTATTAATGCAACGGTATATTATGTCCGTTATAATGCATGCGGATCTCATACAGATAGTGCCAATATAGAAATCAAGCCAATGCCAACAAATATTGTAGGTAATACAATGTTGAATGTAGGTGAAATAGATACTATAACCAGCGTTTCACCAGGTGGCATATGGAGCAGTAGTAACCCTAGTAGAGCTACTATAAATTCAATTTCGGGAATACTTACAACACTATCTCCTGGTGTCACAACAATCAGTTATACGCAAATTGGTGGGTGTTATAGATCATTACCCATAGCTATTGACGACGGATACCCAAATGCTGTAGGAAAAATAAACACAATCATAGGTAATGGCACGGCAGGCTACAGCCCAGATGGTACATCTGCTGGAAGTGCTTTGGTCACATCTCCAAATCTAGTAGATATAGATAGTGCTGGAAACATCTATTATATTGAAGGGAGATACATAAGAAAGAAAAGTACTGGTAACATCATAACTACCTTAGCAGGTAATGGATTAAGTTGTGTAGATGGTAATGAATTCGACTCAGAGTTTGGTATTACTCCTGCTACGGGAATTCCACTTAGAGATGGTATAGAAGCTATGACAGTTGATAAACGAGGCAATGTATATGTATATGGTCTTGGTGGTATTGAAAGAATAAGTTCAGATGGTCATTTGTCATTAGTCGCAGGTTATTCTCATTATTATGCGTATGGTTCTACCGCAGGTGTTTTAATTGATGAACCAGCAATATCTCCTAGCTTTAGAATTCATTATGTAAACGGAATGTGTACTGATAATAATGGTGATTTGTATTATACCGACTATTATATGGGTTCAGTAAACAAGATTACTATTGCTACTAACCGTGTTAATACTGTAGCTGGAAATGGAAATGGATTCTTTCCTACATCGTATGAATATAATCAAACATACAACAATGTGCCAGCAACCGTAGCTTTTCTTAATGAACCAAGGGATGTAGCTGTAGGTAAAGATGGAAGTATTTATATAGCTGAAACCAATGGAGGAAAAGTATTAAAAGTAGATACCTCGGGCATAATTCATACCATAGCAGGTGAAACATTAATGTATTCTTCTGACTATGGTAATGGTGGTCCAGCAAAACTTTCAAGAGTGTCAGTAAATAAGATTACTGTCGATTCTTCAGGAAATTTATATATTTCTAACGGTGCAGTCATTAGAAGAATAAGCAACGAAGGCATTATTACTGCTTTTGGTGGCACAGGCAGTACAATGTACAATGGCGAGTGTAAGAATACAGATATTGCAAACATTGCAGCCATTGACTTTGCCGTAGACAAAGACGGAGGGTTAATAATAGCAGAAGGTGGGAATAATAGAATACGGAAAATACAAAATCCTGATTTATACAGCCCTATAATAACTGGTAGATTTTTACTGACTTTGGCTGATACCAGCCAATTGGCTGCATCACTGCCTACAGGTACATGGAGCAGCAGCAATACGTCTGTAGCTACAGTAGACGGTACTGGCAAGGTTATGTCTGTATCTGTGGGTACAACAACTATATCATACATGCTTGCAGATACATGTATTAGTCCTATAGCTACTACTGTGATAACTGTAAATACTGCCCCGGAAGACACATTAACTTTATCGGGCGTGGCTTCAATATGCCCTGGCAGCAGTACCACTATTTCTGCTTCTGTTTCTGGTGGGTCATGGATCAGTAGCAATGCTTCTGTTGCCACAGTAACCTCTGGAGGTGTAGTAACAGGTGTAGCTTCCGGCACATGTATTATATCGTACACGGTATCAGACAGTACCGGTACAGACACAGCTACTTTGTTAATAACTGTACTCCCTACTGCACCAGCCACACCTACTATTACTGGTTCTGGCGCAGTTTGTGCAGAATTCATTATTACACTCTCTGCATCACCTACTGGCGGCACATGGAGTAGTAGTAACACTACAATAGCTACGATTGGAAGTACTACAGGCTCTGTATCGGCATTAACAGGAGGGACATGTACTATGACATACAGCCTATCAAGTACTTGTGGCACTGCTGTAGCTACTATAGTAATAACTGTAAACCCTACACCAAGCAATATAAGTAGCAGTTCAGGATTCTTTACTGTTGCAGTAGGTAGTACAGTAACAGTAAACAGTAGCCCTACTGGCGGCACATGGAGTAGTAGTAGCACTGCTAATGCTACAATAAATCCGGTAACTGGTGTTGTGACTGGTGTTGCAGCTGGTACATCTAGGATATCTTATATAACTGCATATGGTTGCTATAGAAATGTGCTACTAAATATTACTTTACTTGCCGACACCACAACAGGTTTGAAAATATATACCATTGCTGGTACTGGACTAAGCGGTTATAGTGGCGATGGAGGGCTCGCATCTGCATCACAGTTTAATAGCCCTCATGGCATCCATATAGATGCTTTAGGGAATGTTTTAGTTAATGACCATACTAATTATGCCATTAGAAAAATCAACACCTCGGGTGTTATCAATACCATAGTAGGTACTGGCACAAGTGGTTATAGCGGAGACGGTGGACCAGCTACCTCAGCCAGAGTCAACCAAGTTTTTGATGTAATATCTGATGCTGCAGGAAACACATACATCGGTGATGGGGCAAACAACAGAATAAGAAAAATAAGCACAGCAGGTATAATTACCACCATTGCAGGTACGGGAACGGCAGGATATGGTGGCGATGGTGGAGCAGCTACGGCAGCATTGATCAATCGTCCAGGGGGTGTAGCTTTAGATAATACTGGTAATGTTTATTTTACTGAAATATATGGGCATCGGGTACGTAAAATAAACGTGAGTACCGGAATTATAAGTACCGTTGCTGGTACAGGTACAGTGGGTTATACGGGCAATGGTGGTGCGGCAACAGCAGCTCGACTTTCATATCCTAACTTCCTGCATATAGATGCGACGAACAACATATATATTACCGATAACGGTAATCATAGCATAAGGAAAATAAGTACATCTGGTATCATTACCACTATTGCCGGTACAGGAGTTGCTGGTTTCTCGGGCGATGGAGGTTCTGCCACTGCTGCGAAACTCACTTATCCTGGGGGGATAGATATTGATGCTTCTGGTAATGTATTTATAACAGATCATGGTAACAACAGGATACGGAAAATCAACACATCGGGTATAATATCTACATATGCAGGCATTGGTACAACAGGGTTTAGTGGTGATTGCGGACCTGCTACGGCAGCAAAAATCAACTTACCTACAGATATAGAATTTGATGCAAACGGAAACCTTCATATCGCGGACAATCAAAACAACCGCATTCGTATAATTACCAACTCTAATGTTATTGCCGGTACAATGGGAGTATGCACTGGCAGTACATCGCCGCTTGCTCATAGTGTATCGGGCGGAGTATGGAGCAGCAGTAATGCTTCAGTAGCTACAGTTGGTTCTTCGAGCGGAATAGTTACTGGTGTTGCGTCAGGTACTGCTACAATTTCATATGTTTTTAGTGGTGGTTGTGGTGCGTCGGTCGTTGTTACGGTAAGTGCTGCACCTGCAGCTATTACAGGTTTATCAACCGTAAATGTGGGTGCGACTATTACCCTTTCTTCTGCTACGACAGGTGGAACATGGACAAGTAGCAACACCAGCGTGGCTACTGTGGTGAGTGGCACTGGACTTGTGAGTGGTGTGGCTGCAGGAACGGCAACTATTACTTACACCAATGCATTTGGTTGTTACCGTGTTGTTTTAATAAACATTTATTCTCTCCCTGATACAAGTACTACTCTTAAAATATACACTATTGCAGGTACAGGTGTAGCAGGGTATTCGGGAGATGGTGGATTAGCAACAGATGCCAAACTCAACAAACAAAGTTATTTAGCAAAAGACCTCTCAGGTAACATCTATTTTTCTGATAGGTATAATCGAAGAGTAAGAAAAATTGCCACAAATGGAATCATAACTACAGTAGCAGGAAATGGCACTAGCGGATCAGGTGGTGATGGTGGCCCTGCTACTGCCGCTCCTATCGCTCAAGTCTCTGGTCTTGCTTTAGATGCTGACGGGAACCTATACATCGGTGACTATGATGGTAATAAAATCAGAAAGGTTAACACTGCTGGAATTATAACAACATTCGCGGGCACAGGTGCTTCATCTTCAACTGGGGATGGTGGCCATGCAACTGCTGCATCAATAAAAACACCTATAGGATTATCTTTTGATCACTCTGGCAATCTACTTATAGTAGAACAATATGGACACAAAGTGAGAAAAATAACCCCTGGTAGTAATATTATTTCAACCATAATTGGCACTGGCGTCGTTGGTTATACTGGTAATGGCGGTCCTGCTACTGCGGCGAAAATCTCATACCCCAATACAATTTTTATTGACTCTGCTGATAATATTTATGTAACCGACAACGGAAACCATGCTTTAAGAAAAATAAACACTGCAGGCATCATCTCTACTATCGCTGGCAATGGACTAGAAGGTTTTTTAGGAGATGGCGGCCCCGCAACTTCGGCTAGATTAGATTATCCTGCCGGAGCAACAATGGATGCTAGTGGAAATATCTATATTGCTGACTATGGCAACCATAGAGTGAGAAAAATAAACACAAGTGGTATTATTTCTACTTATGTCGGCACTGGTACATCAGGTTATAATTCCGATTGCATAAACCCGACAACAGCAAAAATATATTTCCCGGTAGATGTAATAATGAGTAATGATGGTGGTCTAATAATATCTGATGAAAGTAACAACAGAATTCGTAAAGTACACACCAGCAACAATATCCCAGTATTAATATCTGGAGCCACTGAATTATGTAATGGTTCAACCACTACATTAACTTCTAGTAATTCTGGTGGAACATGGACAAGTAGTAATACAGCTGTAGCAACAGTAAGCGCTTCAGGCATAGTTACGGGTACAGGCGTCGGTACTGCTCTAATTTCATACAGCAATTCTGATACTTGCGGTTCTGCAACAGGATCGGTCGTTGTTACTGTGTCTGATATTATAGCAATGGCTACTATCGTCGGCAGTTCAGAATTATGCATCGGATCATCAACTACACTTACAAGCATTGTTACTGTTGGAAGCTGGATAAGTAGTAATATAGGAATAGCAACTGTTGGTAGCACTGGTAGTGTAACGGGTGTTGGTAATGGTATAGTTGTAATAACATACTCGAAAGCAAACACCTGTGGAACTGCAATAGCTACTAAAACCATAACTGTAAATAGTACCCCTATCGCAGGAACTATTACAGGTGCATCTACAGTATGTTCTGGTAGTACTCTTG
>JBIKKS010000115.1:0-6378 GCA_044360235.1 Flavipsychrobacter sp.
ATCGACACGGGCATCCAACTCGACAACACCCTCGCCAACGGCATGTACCTACTTACCCTCCACCACGGCACAGAGCGCAAGGTCTTCCATTTTGTGATGGAGCAGTAGTATTTAGGATATATTATAAATATAAAAGGTGGGGTTGCCTGACGGCGACCCCACCTTTTAATTGTAATGAGATGTAAATGAAAAATAGTAATGCCGATATCAAGTGATAGTATCTTGCGGCATACCACTCAAATCAAATATTGAACAAAAATTAAGGTAATTTGCACCCTGAATGAGCATTAAGGTAAAGATTATTAACGACCCTGTTTACGGATTTATCAGGTTTCCCGAGAAAGAACTGATGCAAATCATTAACCATCCTTGGTTTCAACGATTGCGCAGAATAAAGCAAATGGGCATGGCTGATCTCGTTTATCCGGGGGCTGTTCATACTAGGTTCGCACATTCGTTGGGTGCTTGTCATTTGGCTGGTAAGGCAATGGATGAGTTACGGGCAAAAGGAATAGCAACAAATAATGACGAATACCTGGCTACAAGAATGGCTGCATTGCTACACGATGTGGGGCACGGACCATTTTCTCATTCTTTAGAAAAATCGTTAGTGGGTGGCGTGTCTCACGAAATGCTTTCCGGCTTGATAATGCAACGGAT
Source organism: Flavipsychrobacter sp. (assembly GCA_044360235.1). Taxonomy (GTDB): domain Bacteria; phylum Bacteroidota; class Bacteroidia; order Chitinophagales; family Chitinophagaceae; genus Nemorincola. The sequence goes on from JBIKKS010000115.1 coordinate 661, forward strand.
GAATGAAGAGATGGGCGGTATACTGGAGAAAGCAATTCAGGTATTTGACAGGTCTTACCCAGCGCACTATTTGCACCAATTAGTATCTAGCCAGATGGACGTAGATAGAATGGATTACCTGAACAGAGACAGTTTTTACACAGGCGTATCAGAAGGAGTAATAGGGTATGATCGTATTTTACAAATGCTGACCGTTAACAATAATGAACTGCTGGTAGAGGAAAAAGGGGTGCACTCAGTAGAAAAATTCATTATTGCCAGAAGGCTTATGTATTGGCAGGTATATCTGCATAAAACTGTATTAGGTACTGAATTGCTGCTCGTAAATATTATGAAACGAGCTAAAGAACTTACGTTGAATGGCATGAAACTGTTCGCTACACCAGCATTGGGATACTTTTTAGAGCGAGATCTTACCATAATTGATTTTAAGCAAAATCCAATTCATCTAAATACGTTTTGCGAGTTGGATGATACAGATGTGATGTCTGCGATTAAAGTTTGGATAGGATGCGGAGACAAGATACTATCTGAGTTGTGTAAAATGCTTATTTTAAGAAATTTATACAAGGTTACGTTTAGTTCTGAATCTCTGGCAAGCATTTTGCTAGAGAAAGGGAATGTGATTAAAAAGAAATTAGGTATAGCAGAGAAAGATTTGCATTATTTCGTTTTTGCGGGCGAGGCGTCTAATAGCACGTACAACATTAATGATGAATTAATAAAAATTGAGACTAAAAACGGTACAATTAAAAATATCACTGAAATTGAGGATTCATTAGTAAATCATACGCTTGCCAAAGCCGTACATAAAAACTACATTTGCTATATGCAATAAGAAAATTTTATGCGATAACTGGCAAGTATGTGGTGTGGTTTTTTTGCCGTTACTATAGAATAGTGTTTGTATTAAAGTATAAACCATTGAAACCAAAAGATACATGCAGTTTACAGCGCAGCAAATAGCTACCCTGGTACAAGGCAAACTGGAAGGGAATCCGGATGCACCTGTTAGTAATGTAGCAAAAATTGAAGAAGCACAATCAGGTGATTTGTGCTTCTTATCTAATCCTAAGTATGAAGAGTTTTTATACTCTTCTAGTGCCTCCGTTATACTAGTCAATGAAAATTTCGAAACTAATAAACCTTTTACTCCTACTTTAATTAGGGTAAAAGATGCGTATAGTAGTTTTGCCTTTTTGCTGGAACAGTATAATAACATGATATCTGGGAGTGGTAATGTAGGGATAGAGTCGCCCTCATTTATTTCTGAGACTGCTAAAATGGGCATCAACGTTTATGTAGGTGCGTTTTCATACATAGGCGAAAATGTGACTATAGGCGAAGGTGTAAAGATATACCCTGGGTGCTATATAGGCAACAATGTAGTAATAGGTGCAGGGGCAAAAATATATGCAGGTGTTAAAATATACCATGCTTGCACATTAGGAGAAAGAGTAGTCATACATTCGGGCACAGTGATAGGTGGAGACGGGTTTGGGTTTGCGCCACTAAAAGATGGTACGTATAAAAAAATAGCGCAGATAGGCAATGTGATAATTGAGGATGATGTGGAAATAGGTGCCAATACTACTATAGACCGCGCTACTATGGGATCTACGGTGATAAGAAGTGGTGTAAAACTGGATAACCTGATACAGATAGCACATAATGTAGAAGTGGGTGCCAATACCGTTATTGCCGCACAAACTGGTGTGTCTGGCAGCACTAAAATAGGCAGAAACTGTATTATAGGTGGGCAGGTAGGTATAGTAGGGCACATACACATTGCCGATGGTACACGTATCAATGCGCAAAGTGGTTTGTCTAAGTCTATAACACACGAAAACACAACTTTAAACGGTACTCCGGCATTTGAATATAAAAGTTCTCTAAAAAGTCAGGCAATTTTTAGAAATTTGCCAGAAATGCAACATCGCTTACAAAAGCTAGAAGAAATGGTGCAGGAGTTAACCACATTAATAAGCGCGCAAAATCTGGAGTATAAAAAGTGAATTTAGAAAATATTGTAAAATCAGAAAACAGGAAAAAGTCAGATACTATGCTTGCAGGTAATAATAATCAGAATCAGCATACACTGAAGAGTCAGGTAACGCTGCATGGAGTAGGCTTGCATACGGGTACTGAAGTTACCATGACCATGAAACCCGCTAACCCAGGACATGGAATACGTTTTCAGAGAATAGACCTACAGGATAAGCCTATAGTCAAGGCAGATGTAGACTATGTAGTAGATACATCTCGCGGCACCACGATAGAGCTTAACGGCGCAAGAGTAAGCACCATAGAGCACACCCTTGCAGCACTAGTTGGCTTGGGTATAGACAATGTATTGATAGAGCTTGATGGACCAGAAGTGCCTATAATGGATGGTAGTTCCAAACAGTTTATGGAGGCTATAGACAGCGTAGGTATAGAAGAGCAAGAGGCTAAACGTATAGTGTACTCTATAGACAGTAACATACACTATTACGACCCAGTGAAAAAGGTTGACATGCTGGCTTTGCCATCTAACGACTACCAGATAACTGCACTTATCGATTTCAACTCTCCGGTGCTGGGTACACAACATGCTGCACTTAAACACATAGCCGATTTTAGAACAGAGATAGGTCCTTGCCGCACTTTTTGTTTCCTGCACGAGCTAGAATACCTGCTAGATAACAACCTGATAAAAGGAGGGGACCTTAGCAATGCAATAGTAGTGGTAGACAAAGTGGTAGACCCTGAAGAACTTAATAGGCTTGCAAAAATATTCAACAAACAAAAAATAGAAGTAAAGCAGGAAGGTATACTGAATAATGTACAACTACATTTTACCAATGAACCTGCGCGCCACAAGCTACTAGATGTGATAGGTGATCTTGCCTTGGCAGGTCATGCTATTAAAGCACACATTATAGCTAGCAGACCCGGACATGCTTCTAACGTAGAGTTTGCCAGAAAAATAAAACAGTATATCAAAAAGAATAAGCACATTGCTGACATACCTCACTACGACCCATCTCAGCAGGCTATTTACGATATCAACCACATCACCAAGGCATTGCCACACAAGTTCCCATTCTTGTTTGTAGACAAGATTATAGAACTCAGCGACAGCCATGTGGTAGGTATCAAGAACGTAACATTCAACGAACATTTTTTTCAAGGTCACTTCCCCGGAAACCCAGTGATGCCGGGTGTGCTGCAAATAGAAGCACTGGCACAAACCGGCGGCATACTGGCATTGAACAATATCAGTGACCCAGAAAACTATGATACGTATTTCCTGAAGATAGACAAGGTGAAGTTCAAAAACATTGTTCGTCCGGGTGATACACTTATTTTGAAATTAGAATTACTCAGCCCCATCCGCCGCGGTATTTGTGAAATGAAGGGGTCGGCATATGTAGGTAACAAACTCGCTACCGAAGCGGAACTGGTAGCTCAAATCATAAGAAAAGATAAAAAATGATCCACCCGCTTACATACGTCCACCCGGACGCTAAAATAGCTCCTAATGTGAAGATTGACCCCTTCACCACTGTACATAAAAATGTAGAGATAGGAGAAGGTACCTGGATAGGGTCCAATGTGACGATAATGGAGGGGGCGAGAATTGGCAAAAACTGCCAGATTTTCCCTAGCTCTGTTATCTCTGCTATTCCTCAGGACCTCAAATTCAAGGGCGAAGACACCATTACTATCATTGGCGACAATACCACCATTCGCGAGTGTGTAACCATCAACAGAGGCACTACCGACCGTAATGCTACTAAAATAGGCAACAACTGCCTAATAATGGCTTACACACACATAGCACACGACTGCGAGGTAGGCAACCATTGTATCTTCTCTAATAATACTACCCTGGCAGGGCATATTATTGTGGGTGATTGCGTGGTGCTGGCAGGGCTCACTGCCGTGCAGCAGTTTGTGCGCATTGGGTCTCATGCTTTTGTCACAGGTGGGTCATTGGTACGTAAGGATATACCTCCTTATGTAAAGGCCGCCCGTGAGCCACTGTCGTATGTAGGTGTAAACTCTGTAGGGCTTAAGCGCAGAGGGTACTCTATTGACAAAATCAACCACATACTGGATATATACCGTATCCTGTTTGTGCGCGGCTACAACGTATCTAAGGCACTCAGCATCATAGAAACAGAGATACCCGTATCTGATGAGCGCGACGAAATAATTTCTTTCGTTCGCGATACTGGTCGTGGTATCATGAAGGGCTATATTCGTCGCCACTCAGAAGATTTGCCATAAACCATTGCTGGTTAATACTATTCAAAACACTACAGTCTTACTGTGGTGTTTTGTTGTGTAGTAGCGATACTCTTTTGCAATTTGTTTGAATTCAATTAGCATCAATCCAGCTTATACACTATCGGCAGGTTAAAGAAAACGTCCACTTTTTTGTCGTCTTGTAAGCCTGGTTTCCAAGGAGGCATGTTTACTACTGCTCTCAGGGCTTCAGCATCACTTTCGGGACTGAGTGATTTTACCACCTTTGCTTCTTTTACGGCACCAGTTGTATCTATCTTAAAACTGATGATTATTCTACCCTCTATCTTATGTTTTCGCGTATTGTCAGGGTAAGTCATAGTTTTTCTGAGATATTTACGAATAGAGTAGCCAGCTTCTGGCATCTTCTCAAGCGGTGTAAAAGGTATTTTTTTCCCTTTCTCATCATAACATTTGCCCGTGGCTTTTCCACTGTTTATATTGAATGTCTGCAAACGTTTTAGTTTACCATTTGGGTAATAACTTTCTAGCTTGCCAACTTGTGTACCATTCTCATAGTTATTAGTAAACCAAATAACATTGGTGTCTGGGTAGTAAGATGCCCAATAGCCATCCATCAATCCATCTTTGTAGTTGCCTTGTGAGCCGATTTTCCCATTTTCGGTGTAGTAGATGCAGTGGCCTTGTAGTTTGGGCGAATCTATCCTATTGCTAAAGCCACTAAGGTGTGTCGTGTTTGTGGTAATATAGTATTCGTTTTGCTGATAGTATCCTTCTGTAATTTTTTTGAATACCCTGTAGTATTTAGCCTCACTTACTGCGCACTTTACATTGTACTCATTCAGGTAGGTAGTATCTGTTTGTGCCACAGTGTTAGTAGATACTAGTAGTAAGGTGATAAGAAATAGACTTTGTAGGAAAAAGTATGTTTTGTGCATTGTATGATTGATGTTATAATGTATAATTAGTACGAAAATAAGTTTTAAAAAAGGGTTTTGGGTAAAACTAGCATCACCTGCTTGTTCATTGGATTGCTAATAGTATTTCTACCGCATTTCTATGCCATTTCAGCATAGTTGTGTTGTGCCAAGGGCTGTTTGTATTTTTGGCTCAGTTTTGAAAGTAATTCATCGGTTTATGTTAGTAGATTGCACTTGTTAAAGAATATTAAAATCACATTTCTTTATCGTAGGTTTTTTAGTTTGCCCTACTAAATTTGTACCCACTACAGTATGTTCCAGTTTCAACACATAGATTATTTATATGCACTGGCTCTCTTGCCACTGTTTATAGTGCTTTTTGTAAGCCTCACTTACTGGCGCAAGAAGAAGTTGCGCAAAATAGGAGACGAGACACTGATGTCGCAGCAGATACAGGGATACATTCCCGGGCGCAACACCTTTAAGTTCATTCTACTCTCTGTAGCGTTTGCTGCTATGGTAATAGGCTGGGCAAATCTGCGCA
>JBIKKS010000116.1:0-6358 GCA_044360235.1 Flavipsychrobacter sp.
ACCAATAAAGTAGAAAACACTTCGAAAACTTATAAAGGGTTCTGGGCTAATGATATACCATGGGGCAATACATTTGATGAATATAAAAAGAAGAACCCATTGAGGTATGAATCGAAAATTGATTCGTCTTTGTTGAATGAATTTTATGAGTTTTTAGACTTGTGTAGTAAAAACGATATAAAAGTGATTTTAGTTTGGGCACCTGTTTATAGAGAAAGATACCAACTAGTAAAGAACATACCAGAATTCAAACAAATATTCAGAGAAAATTCTCTCAAATACAATTTCCCGTTTCTCGACTATTCTGAAGACAGTATAGGCATGTCTAAAAAGTATTTTTATGATTCCTATCATATGAACAAAACAGGTGTGGAGTTGTTCAATCCCATATTGGCCCACGACATTAGTACATACATAAATCAATAACAATGTGAGGTGGTTAGTAGTGGTATGTGTATAATGAAGACAATGTTTATCTTTGATACATGAATACTGTATTGCTGCAAAAAGAAAATGGAGTAGGTTTTATAACCCTCAATCGTCCGGAAAAATACAATAGCTATAACCGCGAGATGTCTGTAGAAATACAAGACTACCTAGACGAATGCGCAGCAGATGACGAGGTACGCTGTATATATATAACAGGTGCTGGCAAGGGTTTTTGTTCGGGTCAGGACTTGTCTGAAGCTATGAATCCTACCCCAGAGGAATTTGAGCGAATGGTAAGAGAGCACTACAATGCTACCATAATGAGATTGCGCACAATAGAAAAGCCTATAATTGCAGCAGTAAACGGAGTAGCTGCCGGAGCAGGTGCTAATATAGCACTAGCATGCGATATAGTACTAGCAAAAGAAAGCGCTTCATTCATACAAGCTTTCAGCAAAATAGGATTGATACCAGATAGTGGTGGTACCTATTTCTTACCTCGCCTTGTGGGCATGCAACGTGCTGCCGCACTTATGATGACCGGCGATAAAGTATCAGCCATAGAGGCTGTAAATATGGGTATGATATACAAGTGTTATACTGATGCAGATTTTGAAGCAGAAACCAAAAAAATGGCATTTTCGCTGGCACAGATGCCCACATTAGGCATAGGCCTTACCAAACGTTTACTCAATCAGACATACAACCATTCTTTAGAGCAACAACTTGATGCTGAAAAAAACACACAAGTAATTGCTGGAGCTAGCCATGACTTCAAAGAAGGTGTACTGGCATTTTTGGAAAAAAGAAAACCTATGTTTAAGGGCAAGTAATATTTTTCAGAGTTCTTGTTGTTTGGGATATTGACACAGCGTGGATAAATATATTGCACCTTACATCATTGCTTTGTAGGCAGGCTTGGCTATAAAGGTTAATTTTGCGCACAAGCATGCGTTGGGTATTATTTTTATTTATTTTATTGTTTAGTCTGAATGCAGTGGCAATTGGAGTGAATCCTGCCGATTATGGCATTGACACTCTTGCGTCTCCACAAGAGTTGCTGCTGTCGGCAAAGGCGGCAGCAGACAGCAGTCTGGCGGCACACCCCATGTTGGAAAGCCCTTACCTAATCAGCGATATACAGTCACCACACAAATACGTTTCTCAAACTTCAGATTTCTACCTACTGCTCACATTGTGCCTTATATTGGGACTTATCAGGTATATGGATACCAGATATTTTGGAAATCTATGGCGGGCATTCTGGAATCCAACCCTCAGTAATCGTCAACTAAAAGACCAACTGCAAGGAGCTGGCCTACCCAATTTTCTAATGAATATTTTTTTCGCCTTTGCGGGTGGTGCGTACATGTACTATATAGTAAGGTATTTCACGCCTATCAGCTCTGGTGTTATACCACCTTCTTTACTCATTATAATGCTCATTGCCGGTACAGGGTTTATATATGTCATTAAGTACTCAGCAGTTAGGTTTAGCGGTTGGGCTTTCAGATTGGAGGGCATTACAGAGCATTACCTGTTCAATGTCTTTCTTATCAACAAAATACTAGCCATTACACTCATTCCATTTATCATAGTCCTCGCCTTTGCTGATCATAACCTTGCTCGGCAAATAGTGGTTATTTCTTTTATTACATCTGGAATTTTGCTGCTCAACCGGTATATAAGATCATGGCAAGTATTCGGTTCTTTCTTCCAGTACAGTAAATTTCATTTTTTTATGTACCTTTGCGCCTCGGAATTATTGCCATTGGCAGTTTTGATGAAGATATTAGTTAAAGGATTGATGTTTTATTAGATTGAACTTTAGGATGGACATCACTTATTTCCTGTGCTAAACCCAGACAATTCTTTTATATGGCCAAAGTTGTTCGTTCGAAAAAAAAAGATGGTGACAAAAAGGAACTAAAGGTTAGCCGTATATTAATAACTCAGCCGCGGCCAGAGACCGACAAGTCCCCTTACTTTGATTTAGCTAAAAAACATGAGCTTACGCTCGACTTTCACGCTTTTATACGTGTAGAAGGGCTGAGCGGTAAAGATTTCCGCAAACAAAAAATTGACATTACCGAGCATACCGCTATTATATTCACCAGCAGATATGCAGTAGACCATTTTTTCAGGATATGTGAAGAACTGAAAGTAAAGGTATCTCAAGACATGAAGTACTTCTGCATTACAGAAGCAGTAGCTTTGTACCTTCAAAAATTTATATTGTATCGCAAACGTAAAGTTTTCTTCTCTGCCGATGGCAGCTCTGCTGGCTTGCAAGACGTAATCACTAAACACAAAAGCGAAAAATACTTACTCCCTGTATCCGACAACGCCAAAAACGATATAGCACAGCACCTTTTAAAACACAACATTAAGTACTCAGACGTTACACTATATCGAATGGTATCTAACGATATCACTGAGATAATGAAGGTTAGCTATGATATAATTGTTTTCTTTAGTCCTTTTAGTGTTCAAACACTTTTCGAATTCGATCCTAATTTCAAACAAAATGGCACAATGGTAGGTGCCTTTGGACCTACTACCTCCAAGGCTATAGAAGACATAGGACTAAGATTAGACATTAAAGCACCTGCACCTAATGCGCCATCAATGGTAGCAGCACTGGAGTTATTTCTTGCCGAAATAAAAAAATAATACAACAGCACTCTTACAAGCAGGATTATATTCAAACAAGGTTTAGCAGACAAGCCATACATTAGCTTAGTTATAATGTAATAATTGTGCTTTGGCAATATACTTTTCGATATTTTTGCCAGATGAAAAGCCTGTTTAACAAGTGTTTTCCTTTTTTATTGGGAATATTACTTTTTGCTGCCTGCAAAGACGACACCTCTGCAGTGACAGATCATGCCAGTAACAATCCTATCTTTAGAGAAGATGCAATTCTAAAAAACCTGACCGAAGAAATAGCTAAAGCTCCTTCGCAAGCTTCCTTATACTTTGAGCGTGGTCGCGCACTTCACAAGATGAAATTAGACACACTGGCCTTGAAAGATTATAAAAAAGCCGCATCATTAGACTCCAGTAAGGCTGAATATTTCAGTGCCGTAGGCGACCTATTGTTTGAAAGTAAAGACATTACTGGATCTATAGAATGGATACAAAAAGCCATAACATTGAAGCCTGATGACCGCAAGGCACACCTCAAAATAGCCAAACTGTTTTTGTATCTGCAAGACTATCCCAGAGCATTTGCCGAAATCAATCTGGTGCTAGTAAAAAATGTATACGACCCCGAGGCTTATTTCCTGAAAGGAATGATATACAAAGACATGAAAGACACTGCCAGAGCAATATCTACCTTCGAAACAGCGGTACAGGTAGCACCTGATTACCGAGATGCAGTAGTGCAGCTAGGAATACTACATAGTGCTAAAGGCGACGCAATAGCCATGAAATATCTGGATAATGCTTACGCAATGGACACTACAGATGTTTTCCCCATTTTTGCCAGAGGCGTTTTTTATCAGGAAATGAAAGATTACCAAAAAGCCAAAAACGAATACCGCAAATGCATATTGCGTAATCGCAGATACACAGACGCCTACTTCAATATGGGTTATATACTACTGCAAGAAGACTCTACACAGAAGGCATGGCGGCAGTATGACTTGGCTATAAAAACAGACCCATCCAACCCATATGCTTACTACAACAGAGGGCTGTGTAGCGAAATAATGGATAGCCTTGCAAATGCAGTAGCCGACTACCGTACTGCACAAAAGCTAGACACCAGCTATGCCAACCCACGTGAGGCACTAAAACGGTTGGTAAAACAAAAATAGTAACACTAACACTGCTGGTCATTTTCAAGTGACCTACGTAATACTCATAACAACACAATCATACTTATTATGGCTCTTATAGCACCATCTATGCTCTCTGCCGATTTTTTGAATCTAGGTGCAGAAATTGAAATGATCAACAATAGCGAGGCAGACTGGTTTCATCTCGATGTGATGGATGGTAGATTTGTACCCAATATCAGTTATGGTATGCCCATCATAGCTCACATGAAACGCACCGCAAAGAAAACGCTAGATGTGCACTTGATGGTAGAAGATCCTGAGAGATACCTCGAAGATTTTAAAAAAGCTGGTGCCGACTACCTTACTGTTCACTACGAAACCGGCTACCACCTGCATCGTACACTTACCTCTATACGGGCACTAGGCATGAAGGCAGGCCTGGCAATCAACCCACACACGCCAGTAGAAATGGTGCAAGACATCATACACGAAATAGATCTACTACTGGTTATGAGTATCAACCCGGGTTTTGGAGGACAAAAATTCCTTCCTCTTACCTATACCAAAATAAGAAAGGCTAAAGAAATGATAACCGCTGCCGGAGCCCATACCCTAATAGAAATAGACGGTGGTGTGACCCTAGACAATGCTGCCGACATAGTAGCTGCAGGTGCAGATGTACTTGTCGCTGGCAATACCGTTTTTGCGGCAGCAGACCCTACCGCAACAATAAAAAAATTGAAGGAGCTGACGAAATAATCTTATTTTCATTTCGTTTATATACTTTCGGCAGTCAGGCAAAGCTGTTTTATTACTATATTGTTTTTACATATCTGCGATGTTTCGTTGTCGGGGGTATTATCTGGATTTATGACTACACAAAAACTGCAATGCGCAATACATAATGTGAAAGAACAAATGATGTTAAGTGCCATTGTGCGTACTAGTAGTTATTGGGCTTCACTTTTACGCGACAGTAAGGCAGTTGGCTATTTGGGGGCTGTAGTGCTTGTGTTGTGTAGCTCCTTTGCTTCAGCACAAACAGCCAAAGTATCGGGCTTGGTAAAAGACGACAGAGACAAGCCAGTGGAGCAAGTACTAGTTGCCGACGAAGAAACCGGTATGGGGTCTTACACTGACAAAAAAGGGTATTACTGGCTAGAGATACCTGCTGGCAAAGTGGTGAAGATGGTGTACTACTCAGCTGGGCATGATGTAGTGCGCAGACAATTGCAGCTCGCACCAGGCAGTATGCGCACCATAGACATTCAACTGAAACCTAAAAAATCAACAGAATTAAAGGAATTTACAGTCAAGGATCAGCGCAAACGTGCCGAAGCTGGGTCTGTGTACCTCGACGTGAGTAAGGCGGTGTACATGCCTAGCATTATAGGGGGCGTAGAAGGCATGATAAAGCTGGCTGTAGGGTCTAACAACGAATTGACATCGCAGTACAGTGTGCGTGGTGGCAACTTTGATGAAAACCTGGTGTATGTCAATGATTTTGAAATATATAGGCCATTTCTTGTGCGTACGGGTCAGCAAGAGGGGTTAAGCTTCGTCAATTCTGACCTTGTGTCAAATGTCAATTTTTCTGTGGGTGGTTTTCAGGCAAAGTATGGCGACAAGATGAGCAGTGTGCTGGATGTAGCTTACAAACGACCAAAGGAATTCGGAGGTTCTGTTACTGCGAGTTTGCTAGGGGCAAGCATGCACCTGGAAGGCGCATCTAAAAACCAAAAACTTACTTATCTGATAGGTGCTCGGCAAAAAAGCAATCAATATGTGCTGCGCTCGCAACCCACCAAGGGTATTTATAATCCATCGTTCACCGACATTCAGGCGCTCATCAACTATAAGCTAGGCAAAAACTGGGAGCTAGAAGCCATAGGCAACTATGCCCGCAACAGATTTACCTTCTTTCCAGAGCGTTCCACCTCTAGTTTTGGAGTACTCAATCAGGCCTATCAGTTAAGTGTGTTTTACGAAGGTGGTGAATTCGATCAGTTCGACTCTCGATTCGGTGGAATTTCTGCCACATATCATAAAGACAGCTCTAAATTACGATTGAAGTTTTTAGGCTCTGCGTTTCGCACCAATGAATACGAAACCTACGACATCAGCGGTGCCTACTTGCTAGG
>JBIKKS010000117.1:0-6311 GCA_044360235.1 Flavipsychrobacter sp.
GCGGCATCTATTTCGGGTTTTATTTTCAGGTATTGGCGTTTTAGGTCTACCATCTGTAGGTTGTGCATTCCCTTGATTGTTTTTTGATGGCGGCAAAGTTATAATTTTTGATGTAGTAACTAGTTCTGTCTGTTGATAATATTATTGTAATATTAACCAGTCTATGAACATCTTTTGGTTAAACTAACTACAGGAGCGTGACAATTATATTATATAACATGATTTTTCGCTCTTATGTGCTTAGGTAGGTAGGCTGAAAAAAGTAGAAAATAGGTTGTTCAGCTTTAATATGCTTATGGTTTTTAGTTTGTTTAGCGTTTTTAAGCCTATAAACACGATTTTTATAGTGTTTATGTATCCCTATCCACATAGTACCCACACTTCGCATTTTAACGTTATTCTCGCACAGTAGCCTATAGCTAATGCCATCTTAAAAGATTATATTTGCGATAATTATTTTAAAATCATTTATGGATCAAAACAACGAGGATCTTTTACCTCAGGGCATGCCAGAGGAAACGAATAAAATAATACCTATAAATATAGAGGAGCAAATGAAAACTGCTTACATAGATTACTCTATGTCGGTGATAGTGGGTCGTGCGCTGCCTGACGTGCGCGATGGTTTGAAACCGGTACACAGGCGTGTATTGTTTGCGATGCACGAGCTAGGCAACACTTTTAATAAACCCTACAAAAAATGTGCCCGTATAGTGGGTGAGGTGCTAGGTAAGTATCACCCACATGGCGACACTGCCGTGTATGATGCTATGGTGCGTATGGCGCAACCATGGAGCATGCGCTACATGATGGTAGATGGTCAGGGTAACTACGGTAGTCAGGATGGCGACAATCCTGCCGCTATGCGTTATACAGAGGCACGTATGCTGCGCTTAGGCGAGGCAATGATGGAGGATATAGATAAGGAAACAGTAGACTTTGCACTGAACTTTGATGACTCGCTGCAAGAGCCTACTGTACTACCTACTCGCATACCGTCTTTGCTGGTCAATGGTTCGTCTGGTATAGCCGTAGGTATGGCTACCAATATGATGCCGCACAACCTTACCGAGGTAATAGATGGCTGCCTGGCATACATCGACAACAGAGAGATAACTATAGATGAACTGATGAAGTATGTGAAAGCCCCTGATTTTCCTACAGGTGGTATCATATACGGTATAGAGGGTATAAAGCAAGGTATGCACACCGGCAGGGGCAGGGTAGTGCTGCGTGGCAAGGTGACTATAGAAAACACCAAAAACGGCAAAGAGCAGATAATAATAACAGAAGTGCCCTATCAGGTGAGCAGAGATGCGCTGGCAGAAAAAATAGGCTCGCTGGTAAATAATAAAATAATAGATGGCATAACACACGTAGCCAACGAATCGAACAAAGAAGGTACGCGTATAGTAGTAGAGCTACGCAGAGATGCAGTGGCGCAGGTTATCATTAATCAGCTTTATAAATACAGTGAGCTGCAAACATCTTACGGTATCAACAATGTGGCTCTGGTGAATGGTAGGCCACGTACACTGAACCTGAAAGACCTGATAAGCGAGTTTATCAACTTCCGCCATGAAGTAGTAGTGCGCCGTACTAAATACGAACTTAAAGAAGCCAAAAAGCGTGCGCATATACTGGAAGGTTATCTTATAGCTCTAGACCATCTGGACGAGGTTATAAGGTTAATACGCAATTCGGCTAATCCTGAAATAGCTAAAGATGGTCTTATCAATTCGTTTGGTATGACCGAGATTCAGGCTAAGGCAGTATTGGAACTCCGTCTGCAACGCCTTACCGGTATGGAGCGCGAAAAGATACGCGAAGAACATGCTGAACTGATGAAATTGATAGCCCACTTGGAGTCGATATTAGGCGACGAAGCATTACGTTTCCAGATCATAAAAGACGAGCTGGCTGATGTGCAGAAGAAGTTTGGTGATGAACGCAAAAGCGAAATACACTACATGGCTGATGAAATGCGCATAGAAGACCTGATAGAGAAAGAAGATGTGGTGATTACTGTGTCGCATCTAGGCTATATCAAGCGTACATCTGTGGCAGAGTATCGCTCGCAGCGCCGTGGTGGCAGGGGGGCAATGGGTGGTCGCACCAGAGTAGAAGATTATATAGAGCATCTGTTTGTAGCATCTACCCACCACACCCTTATGTTCTTTACTGAGAAGGGACGTTGTTTCTGGCTGAAGGTGTATGAAATACCTGAGGCAGACAAAAACGGCAAGGGCAGGGCCATACAAAACATGATACAGATACCACCAGACGATAAAATAAGAACGGTGATAGATGTGCCCCGTCTGGATGATGAAGAGTATTTGGCTCAGCATAGTGTAGTGTTGTGCACCAAAAAAGGTATCATCAAAAAGACTCGTCTCGAAGATTTCAGTCGCCCCAGGGCAAATGGAGTTATAGCCATCACCATTGAGGAAGGAGACAGACTACTGGATGTATCGCTTGCCGAAAACGATAATTGCTACATAATGATGGCAATAAAGAGTGGCAGGGCTGTATGTTTCCGCGATGATAAGGTAAGACCTACTGGTAGAGGTGCTATAGGGGTGTTTGGTATAGAGCTAGAGAACGATGAAGATGAAGTGATAGGTATGATATGCCTGCCCAAAAAAGATATAAACAAACAAATACTGGTAGTATCTGAAAACGGACTGGGTAAACGTACGCCATTCCTAGTAGAGGCTACGGAAGAGGAGCGCAAAGAAGAAGCGCACAACCTGGTGCAGGTAACTGACGCTGATGGTAATGAAAAAGACTATCTGTTATCTTACCGCATTACAAATCGTGGCGGTAAAGGGGTGAAAACCATCAACATCACCGAAAAAACAGGTGCACTGGTAGGCTTGCTGAGTGTGGAAGAAAAAGATGACCTGATGATAACATGCGAGTCTGGTGTGACCATAAGGATGAAAGTATCTTCGATACGCGAGGCGGGAAGAGCTACACAAGGCGTGAAGCTGATAAACATAGACGAGGGTGATAAAATAGCAGCCATAGCCGCTATAAGAGAACAAGAAGAAGATGCCGAAGAGCTGGAAAATGAAGATGGAGAGGCACCAGAAGCAGCTAATGACGGAGATGCAGCAGGAGACGCTACACCGCCCACAGCTACAGAGCCGCCGGTAGTAGAGTAAAAATGAGTTTCGATAATCAAAAAATAAAACGCAATTTGCAATCACAATCAGTAATAAAAATGAAAAAAGCAATATTGATAGCAGCAGCCGTGGGCATGACTTTGCCGGGTATAGCTCAGGACAAATATGTAGTCTCTGCAAATCTGGCAATGAAAAGCCAGAACTATGAAGAGGCAAAAATGGAGATAGATAAGGCGATGGCCAATCCTGAAACCAGCAAAAAACCAAAGGCTTTGTTGTCTAAAGCGCAGGTGTATTTTTCGTTGCAGAATGTAGACAAATACAAAGGTGGCAATCCTTACAAAGAGGGACTGAAAGCTGCTATGGAATTGGCAGAAGTAAAGGCAGACTATGAAAAAGGTACGGTAGATCAGCTGCTGATGCTGGGCGGTTTCCTGTCTTACAACGAAGGTGTAAAGGCATATAACGATAAGAAGTATGATGAGTCGGTGGAGCTGATGAAAACTGTAGCTAAAATAGGTGAGATGAATGGTGGTAAACGTTTTGAGAAATTGCCACCAAACGTTCAGCGTCAAATGGACACAGTAGTGGCTGATGCTTACCTCACTATGGCGAATAGTGTTTACTTTGCTGGCAAATGGGAAGAGTCTATACCAATGCTGATAAAAGTAAAGGAAAACCCTATCAGAAGAGTACCATCTGTATATGAGTGCCTGATAGATGCCTACAGCAAAACCAATAATGCAGAGAAAGAGTTTGCAACTATTGATGAGGCCCGTAAAGCATTCCCTAATGATGTTGCACTTCGCAACCGTGAGTTGAACTACTACATAAAGAATGGTAAGATGGAAGATCTGGTGAAAAAGCTGGAGGAAGCATCAGCTAAAGACCCAAATAATGCAGATTTACATTTCAACCTAGCTACTACTTACCTGAGTATTGCCAACCCTAAGGATGGCAAAAAACCTGCTAACTCGGCAGAGTTGTACACCAAATCTGAAGAGTCTTTTACACGTGCTATCAAGGCAAGTCCAGACAATTCAGGATTTAATTACAACTTTGGCGCGCTATATTTCAATCAGGCTACCGATTTCAACGACCAGATTAATGCAATTACTGGTTCATCAAAGGCAGATCAGGATAAATATGAGTCACTGAAAGCAAAACGCGATGGTCTGTTTGCTAAAGCTGCACCTTACTTTGAGAAGTCTTACAGCGTTCTTAGCCCCAACGATGCTAAATTGCAGGGAGAAGACCTGAGAACGTATAAGTCTACTGTTATCGCACTCAATAAAATTTATATTCTTCAAGGAAAAACTGAAAAAGCATCAGAAATGAAAAAGATACTGGATACGCTGTAAGCAGTAATTCAATATCTTATCTATAATAAAGAGAGCCCCACTGTACAGTGGGGCTCTCTTTATATGTGGTGATGTCAATGATATTAAAGGCTGGCTGGTCGTGTATGCTTCCATCTTTTGTGCGACCATAGCCACGTTTCGGGATGCGCTGTTATGTCTTGTTCCAGCCGTTTGGTGTGCAGTTCTGATATGTAGCCTTCGGGGGTGTTGGTGGGGTTTTCCAGTAGCATCTCGGCATGTAGTTCATAGTATCCGCGTTTTATTTTTCTTACACTGGCATACACTATAGGGCTGCCGGTTTTGCGGGCTATTATTTCTGTTCCCTTAAATACTGGTGTGTCCTGATTCAGAAAGGTAGTCCAGTATGCATTGTCGGGTTGTGGTGTTTGGTCTGCTATGAAGGCTGTAGCACTCATTGGTGTTTTTCTGCCCAGCATTTCTTTGTAGGTATTGCGCATAGCTATAAGCCGTGTGCCAAATCTGGTACGCATTTTATATATCAGTCCATCAAAGTGTTTGTTGCGCAGCGGGTGATAGATAACATACAAGGGTTGTAAACATACCAAACTAAAAGTATTGCCACCCCACTCCCAGTTGCCTAAGTGGCCCATTACCAGTATTATGTTTTTCTGGTCATTTGCCAACTTATCAAACAATGCTTTCGCCTCAGGCGATATGCCGCAATGGCGTAGCATGTTTTTAGGGCTAATAGTTAGCGTTTTGAAAGTTTCCAGAAACATATCACTCAGGTGATGAAAAAAAGCCTTTCTGATACGCTTTAATTCAGCTTCGTTTTTGTCTGGGAAAGAATTGCGCAGATTTTGTAACACTACATCTTTTCTGTAGCCTAATACGTAATAGAATATTATGTACAAAAAATCGGCAATCAAATACAGCAACCTGAAGGGTAGTATTGAAAGCAAGTAAATGAACGGTAGCGTGATGTAATACGTTAGTGCCTGCAATTAATTTCACTATTTAGTGTAAAATTAATCCTTTTGGCACAATGTAATTTACCTCTGAAATTATTGTGCATGCTACTTGTTGTTATATTTCTGCTCTATCACTATTGCGGTCTGGTTAGGCTACTACATTTGCCTAGCCAGTTCCAGTATATTAGCTACTGCTTCGGGGCGTGGCTGTAACAAATCATTGGCCAGTGCACTGAGTATTCGTTGCTCTTGTCTTAGCGTAGCAAACATGCCATCAGCTTTCTCAGCAGAGCGGTTTTTAGTACAAGTGTATGGCAGGTTTTCATTAAGTTTTTTAAGTAAAGTTTTGTCCATCAGGAAAAGTGGTTTGATATAAAACGCATCTTTACTTCATATTATTGCGTACAATCTGAAAATAAATGTTAAAGCCTTACATCTATCCGTTCTTGCTAGGATAATGTGTTTACATTCGGTATTCATAATAAGCAATAATGAAAATAGGCATAACCGGAGGTACAGGACTTGTGGGTAGGCGGGTTACTGCACTACTATTAAAGATGGGCAATGAGGTAGTAATTCTTACCCGAAATGTGGCAGGCAAAAAAACTACTGGAGGGTGCTCGTATGCCTTGTTTGATGCTGCTAACAATACTTGCGATGTGGCAGCATTGCAACAGCTAGATGCGGTAATTCACTTAGCAGGGGAGTCTGTAGCAGGTAAAAGATGGAGCAAGCAGCAGAAGGACCTTATAGTGATTAGTAGGGTGCAAGGGACTGCTTATCTTATAGAGCAGTTGCGGAAGCATGGTGCGCGTTGTAAGACCTTGGTTGGCGCCTCGGCTATAGGTTATTATGGACCCGATAAAGACCCAATAGTTCCATTCACAGAA
>JBIKKS010000118.1:0-6299 GCA_044360235.1 Flavipsychrobacter sp.
CTCCCATATTTCAGGGCCTGTTTGCTCGTAGTGCGCTAGTCTATTAGCCAGATTGTCGTATTGGTTTACGTACCAGCTATTAGGTATTTCATTTTGCAGGCGGCGAGCTACTTGGTAGTAACTGCGAGGGTCTTCTGGTTCTACATTGGTAGGACACACTATTACCTCAGCACCGTGCGCTTTTAGGATGTCTACTTTTTCCTTGCTCTGTTTGTCGGTAGTGGCAAAAATACATTTATATCCTTTTACAATAGCTGCTAGAGCCAAACCCATACCAGTATTGCCGCTGGTACCCTCTATAATAGTTCCTCCGGGTTTTATTTTCCCCTCACGCTCTGCTACTTCCAGCATTTTTAGCGCCATACGGTCTTTAATGCTATTGCCGGGGTTGAAGGTTTCTACCTTCGCATATACTGTGCAGGGCAGATCTGCCACGACCCTGTGCAGGCGTACTAGCGGAGTGTTACCTATTGTCTGTAGGATGTTGTCATATACCTTTGCTGGCATAGTAGTATAGTTTTGGTTGCTGGGGCGAAGGTAAGAATTTAGGGTGGGAAACAGTAACCCTATAATTATAATACAGCACCTCATTAAACTACCTTTCAAACTGAACTGAACTAAACACAAATAGCTATATCCATTAGCTATGTTGTTTATATTTTTATTGAAGCTCTTCTTAGTCTGTCGTTCATTGCTCTGCCTATACCTACATCTGGAAAGCGACGTACTAATATGATTTTGAAACCAGCAGTATCCATTTCATGCATAGCAGCATATAGGTTATGAGCAGCCTCTTCTAGGTCAGCATTAGGGCTTAGTATGAGCTGTTGACCACCTGGAACATTTTTTTCGAATTGGTTAAAACATATTATTCCAATTTCGGTGTTTTTGAATTGCTGTGTATATGCGGAAATATCATCTACCAAATATAAAGGCGTATGAGGTGAATAATGTTGTCCCAGCATGCCGGGTGCAGCAGGTGTACTCACATTAGTGCTGTTATGTATGCGCACCTCACCTATGGTTTGGTGTAGTTGTTCTATTGATATTCCGCCCAGTCTGTAAACTACTGGCAGGTCTTCATCAAATCCTACAATGGTAGATTCTATACCAGATATGCAGTCGCCGCCATCCAGAATATAGGGTATCAATCCGTTGAGCTGTCGTTGTACATGATAGGGAGATGTAGGGCTTATATAGCCAAATAGGTTGGCACTGGGAGCTGCCAAAGGGAAACTGAGTGTAGAAAGTAATTTAAGGGCCAATGGATGAGCAGGTATTCTTACAGCAACATTGGGAAGACCTGCTGTAACAATATCTGGGATGAGCGAATTGCGAGGCAACAGCAAGGTGATGGGACCGGGAGAATAAGTAGTCATTAATTTATGTGCCGCTGATGGTATGTTAGTTGCTATAGCTGACACTTCCTCTATTGAGGATAAATGCACTATTAATGGATTGTGATGGGGTCGATTTTTGGTTTTGAAAATTTTGCGAACTGCTATTTCACTCAATGCATTTGCTGCCAGACCATAAACCGTTTCTGTAGGGATAGCTACCAATTCATTATTCTCCAGTAATTTTTTCGCCTGCACTATGTCTTTTCCTACTTTGGTATGCATATGGGTGGTAATGGTATAATGTTAATGCTATTATCCAGTGTAATGGTGGATTGAGTTAATATTTAGATTTAATAGATTGTCTGCCCAGTCACATACTATACAATATATTAGTACGTTAACGGGACAGACAATCTATAGTATAACAACATACAGGCTTCCTATTATTGCCCTTGTGCTAAGGAATAAGCTCGTTGACCATTGTACATCATCAGCCATTCTATAGAGCATAATTTGATGGAGGGTGCAAGGCGCAGGCAGAATTGTAAAATTTCATCGGATGTAAGCGAAGGGTTACCTGGCACTCGTTCTACTCTTACTCTGTACTGATTAACACATTCTGTAAGTAGTGAGCCTTGCGGGTAAACCTGAGTGCCTCTGTTACTTATCATTATCAGTTCCATGCTATCGGCCAGCTTATCTTTGATGCGGTGTGCAATAACTGATGGTTGTTCTGTGCTTTCTATGAAAAGGTCCACTCCATTTACAAATGTTTCGCCACTGTAGGGGGTAGTCATCATTTTGAACTCGTTTGGCAAAGATGGTCTTTCGACAGAAGCATCTTGCAATATGTTTTCAGCGGGCAATGTAGTCAGGTTGCTTATAAGCATTTCGGCAAACTGAGTTGTATTCAATTCTTGATCTTTACCAGATCCAAAATCTTTAGTATGAAAGCCCTGATTAAGGGTAGTGTGCAATGCTTGTTCTATGGCATTAGCTTCTTGCTGAAAGCCAAGATGTCTGAGCATCATGCAGCTACTGATAAGTAAGGCAGTAGGGTTGGCTATGTTTTTGCCAGCAATATCTGGTGCGGAGCCATGCACAGCCTCGAAAATGCTAACGTTGTCACCAATGTTGGCTGATGGTGCAAAGCCCAGCCCACCTACTAATCCTGCACAGAGATCTGATAGAATATCGCCTTGCAGATTTGGGAGTACTAATATATCAAAGTCGTTTGGTCTGGAAACCAGTTTCATTGCCAGATCGTCAACTATAATATCATTTGCTTGAATTTCGGGGTAGTCTTTAGCGACTTCGTAAAAGCTTTCGAGAAATAGACCATCGGTCAATTTCATTATATTGGCTTTGTGACCACAAGTTACCTTTTTAGCACCTTGTTTCCGAGCCATATCGAAGGTGTACTTGTGAACTTGTAAAGACCCTGGTTTGGTAATGAACCTGCGGCAAAGGGCAACATCATGCGTAAGCATGTGCTCAATGCCGCCATAGGTGTCTTCTATGTTTTCTCGTACCATAGTGATATCGATAGGTATGCCAGCTTTTGAGAATACTGTATCTACACCATTTAAGGACTTGAAAACTCGCTTGTTAGCATAAGTACTCCACATTTTACGTGCAGTAACATTAATACTTTTCATGCCTTTTCCCTTAGGGGTCTCCATAGGGCCCTTTAATAATATGCCCAGTTTTTCTATGGTTGCTTTCGCATCTGGTGTCATACCTGAAGAAAACCCTTTTTCATACCAAGATTTTCCCATGTCTACAAACTGATAAGATAATGGTACTCCGGTAGCATTGATAACAGAGAGTACAGCATCCATAATTTCAGGTCCTATTCCATCGCCTTTAGCAACAGCAATTTTGATGTTGTTCATAAATGAGCAGTTTCGTTTTGGTTAGTACGACTAAACTACAAAACTATGTAAATGTTGTCAATAATAGTAAAGCTATTATTTGGTGGAGTATAGTTGTTTCTTGTGGTTGTGCCGTTTAGTAATGAGCAGTAAGTAAATTACAAACAGTATTGTAGATATATTGATATTTGCTTGTAGTTTTATGAGTGTCAATGTTCATTACCAGTAGAGATGAGAACTAGGAAATATGTTGTTGTATTAATGCTAGTAGGGGCTTTCAGCTATGCAGGGTATAGGCTCATCATTAAGTCTGCTATCAATCCCAATCTCAGATACAGCATTGGGCAACCTTTAGATAGTTTTAATAATGTAGTAGTGTATTATAATGGAATGGTAGGACATACTGGTGAAAGAAATGTAGGAGCCGACGGTTATAATATAGGTATGAAGTATCAGTGTGTGGAGTATGTGAAACGATACTATTATCAGAAACTACGTCACAAAATGCCGGATACCTATGGCAATGCTAAGGATTTTTTTGATAATGAACTGCTTGATAGCGGCTATAATATTAAAAGAAATTTGACTCAATATAGAAACAGTAATAATTATCCTCCACAACCTGAAGACCTCTTAATTATAGGTGGACATGCGGGAAATAAACACGGACATGTAGCCATTATAACACATGTAACAGATACCAGCGTTGCTATAATACAACAAAATCCTGGTCCGTTTGGCAAGAGTAGAGACACCTTGAAACTAGTACAGACTCAAAATAAGTGGTGTGTAAAACCCGATAGAGTACTAGGGTGGCTAAGAAAAGATACTACCAATATTGTAGTGCACTAAAGTACATACTAGTCAATTTGATGGGATGTGGTCAGCTACAAATGCAACAAATCGACTGCGATTGATGATCCATGTGGCTTCATATTTTTGAGTACCAGTCCCACCTTGTAGGTAGATGTAGTATCTTAATTGGTCTTTGCTTTGAAATGCCCTGTAGTATGGCGAATAGATTTTTTTTCGCTTATTGTCAGGTATTATGGGACAAGGATGGAGTTGGTTTATGCCCATAAAAGTATGTTTGGGAATTCTAACCCAGAGGTGGCTTTTGATAACGAGGAAAATAGAATCCAATGTTATGTTTTCAGAATTTTGTTTGAAATACAGCCTGATTCCAGAATAACTTTTACCCCAATGTTTATAAAAAGAAACGCCTGATTCTGAGCAATTATTAATAGGGATTTCTGTTATTTGTGTCATGCTTGGCGAATTATGTAGCAAGTATGTACCAGCTATGGCAAAGGTCGCTATTTCACGTTTTATGATAGTGTCTTCGAGCTGTGAAAAGAAATTTTGCTACTTGTGAAATCATGTGACTGCTGCGCAAACACACAGGTTTTATTGTTATAAAGCAATGTAGTGAATATGATACAAAGCAGCGTACGCATACTGTAAATATAGGTGAATAAAATGTGTTTTGTGACAGGCAATGGCATGATGCTGCGAATATTGTGTCAAGGTTTAATGATATGCGTTAATATTTTTACAAAAAATGCCACAACTTACCTTTAGGGCAGTTGTGGCATTATGGAGATAATGGTAAATGGTAATGTGGTGGGGCCTCTGGGGGCTGTGTAGTGATGAGGGTGCTTCTAGTTTGTTAGGCTGCCCAAATGGGGGCAGGTACCAGTTCTGCTTCGCGAACCATAGAGAATAATAGTCCCCCGTTTATAAGCTCTACGGGTTGCAAATCTTTAACGGCCAGCATACGCCAATATATGGTACGTCCGTGGCGGTCTATAAATGTTGTTTCTTCTGATTGTCCGGCTTTGCGAGCTTCAGAGAGTGCGTGTTGTTCATCGTTTCCAAACACGAGTCTCCATTGTTCCTCATATTGGTCTGTATGTTGGCCGTCGCACTCTATCCTGTATATAATTTGTGCTGTGTACGATTTCATATAATATCGTTGATAGTTGTGTGAGTGTGAATATTGATGTGTGATTAGTAAGATTTTATCTCTATGCCACCAAAGGTGCAGTTGCCTTGTAATATTAGTTTTTTGCGCACTTCACCACTTTGGGACGCATGTATCACTCTTTCGTCTTCTACTGCTCCCATTACTGGTTTTATGTCATTTTGAACCTCCCAGTGCGAGGGAACTATGAGTTCTACACCACCAAAAACCACATTGCAGTCGAGCGTTATTGTTTCGTCGGTGAAGTCAGCTTGGGTGAGGTTGATGTCGCAACCACCAAATGTTACAGAAATCGTGCCACCTTTAAAGTCTTTAGCTGTTATTATTTCTTTTCGACCTCCGAAAATGACTTCCAGATTCATGCGGCTATCTTGTGTGAAATGCGAATTAATCACTGTTTTACCGTAGCAGGGTTTGCGATTGCGACGAGGGCGAAAGGCTATCATGATACCTATGATGATAACAAGAGCTGGCCATACAAAGTGCTTGGATGATTTGCCCATAATCTGAAATTGTGGTATCAAATAAATTGAGCCAATTGTGATAAGTATCCACCATGAGTTGTTGCGAAAGCCATTTTTGAGACCAGATAACACACCTATTATAATGAGTATGATAGGCCATGAAAGGTTAAAGCTAAAAGTGATAAGCCCAAGAGTTTTGAGCATTAATCCTATTCCCAAAATCACAATGCCAATACCAAATAATACTCTGTTAGTAGCACTTGATCCTCGCCTATTATCGTCGTTATACTGATTGAAACTACTATTACTCATTTATTGGGGATTATTATGAGTACAAATGTAGCCCTGCGAGATACGGTGAAGAAGTGCTAATAGGCGAAAAAATATAAAGTAGCGGTAAATGTGGGGTAATTGTCGGTGAATGAGTAACGAGCTAGAATTATAAATCCAGCAGTTTGTTGACGGTAGCCCAATTTCTGGTTGTAGCTTGCATTCCTAGTTTCTTTTCTATAAAAGTATTAAAGAAGCAAGTTTTGCCGTAGTTAGGACTGTATACATATACTTCTTTGTGTACAATGCGAGCATACTCGGCATCATTTGAATATATGCCCATTATGCCCTGTGCATCAATAGCTGG
>JBIKKS010000119.1:0-6295 GCA_044360235.1 Flavipsychrobacter sp.
CATTGATTTTTTTATCCTTCACTTCAAAGTAGGTAGCTACCTGCTTGTACCCCACAGCACTTACCGTCACATCATACACACCGTTGGTTAGGGGCAAAAAAGCAGTTCCATTACCCGCTATCTTTCCAGCATCTATCTTGTATTGTTGGTTTCTGTTGTTGGGCTCTTTTACTATTACTTCGTAGGGCAATACTCTGACACCAGTAACCTCATCTATAAACTTGAAATTGAATCCGCCCTTGCTACCTTGCTGGGCAAAAGAAGAAATAGATACCAATGCAATAAAAAGAAATGAAAATAAGCCTAAAAAGAAACGAGTCATAATGCAGATAATTAGTACAAATGTCGGAGAGAATACCGATTTGCACAAAACTGCGCGGATCTAATATAATCTTCCAATCAGATTTATATCTACACACACTGACTCTATACAATATTAGCCATTCTTTGCAAAACCAACTTGCATTGATTTGCCAATTGAAATACTACACATTTCATCAAAATCTACTTAATACTTACTACTTTTGGCATCCAGCAAAACGTCTGTATGTTTTGCTGTTAATGACCAAACAATATGATACAAATTACACTCCCTGATGGCTCGGTACGCGAGTATGCCGCAGGAACCAGTGCCGCTGATGTAGCAAAATCTATAAGCGAAGGACTGGCAAGAAAGGTATTGGCAGCCGAAGTAAACGGCGAAATATGGGATAGCAGCCGCCCCATCCTTAACAATGCATCGCTTCGTCTGCTGACGTGGGATGATAAAAATGCTAAAGCTACGTTTTGGCACTCCTCTGCCCACCTGATGGCAGAAGCTCTGGAAATCCTGTATCCGGGTGTAAAATTCGGTATAGGTCCGGCTATCGAAAGCGGCTTTTATTATGATATTGACCTTGATGGTCGTACCATAGGAGAAGAAGACCTGAAAAAGATAGAAGACAAAATGCAAGAGCTGGCACGTACCAACAGTGCCTATGTGCGCGAAGACGTGCCTAAAGACAAAGCAATAGCTTACTTCACCGAAAAAGGCGACCAGTACAAGCTGGAACTGCTGGAAGGACTAGAAGACGGCAGTATTACGTTTTACACGCAAGGCAATTTTACCGACCTATGCCGTGGGCCGCACATACCCGCTACTGGCACCATAAAGGCTGTGAAGCTTACCAACATTGCAGGTGCCTACTGGCGTGGCAATGAAAAAAATAAAATGCTTACCCGCATATATGGTATCACCTTCCCAGCACAAAAAGAGCTGGAAGAATATCTGGCACTGCTGGAAGAAGCCAAAAAACGAGACCACCGCAAGCTGGGTAAAGAGCTGGAACTTTTTACCTTCTCTGAGAAAGTAGGTAGCGGATTGCCATTATGGTTACCGAAGGGTGCTATGCTGCGCGAGCGTTTACAACAGTTTTTGCAAAAGGCGCAATTAGAAATTGGTTACCTGCCAGTAATGACCCCACACATAGGCAGCAAACAACTGTATGTAACATCTGGCCACTGGGAGAAGTATGGCAACGATAGTTTCCGCCCCATTACTACCCCACAAGAAGGTGAGGAATTCATGCTGAAACCCATGAACTGCCCACACCACTGCGAGATTTACAAATCATCACCTCGTTCTTACAAAGACTTACCTATACGTTATGCCGAGTTTGGCACTGTGTATCGCTACGAGCAGCGTGGTGAGCTACATGGGCTTACTAGGGTACGTGGCTTTACTCAGGACGATGCCCACCTTTTCTGTATGCCAGAGCAGGTGATGGACGAGTTTAAGAAGGTGATAGATCTGGTGTTGTACGTTTTCGAATCATTGGGCTTTACTGAATATACAGCTCAGGTATCGCTGCGCGACAAAGAAGACCGTAGCAAGTACATAGGCTCAGAAGAAAACTGGGTGATAGCCGAACAAGCAATAATAGATGCAGCCAAGGAAAAGGGATTGAAGACGGTAACAGAATATGGCGAAGCTGCATTCTATGGTCCTAAGCTTGACTTTATGGTGCGCGATGCGCTGGGAAGGAAATGGCAATTGGGCACTATACAGGTGGACTATAACTTACCCGAACGTTTCGAACTGGAGTATGTAGACGTAGATAATACGCGCAAACGTCCTGTAATGATACACCGTGCACCGTTTGGTAGCATGGAGCGTTTTATAGCTGTATTACTAGAGCACTGTGGTGGCAATCTGCCTCTGTGGCTGGCACCACTACAGGTGATGATACTACCTATAAGCGACAAATACAGTGAGTATGCACATGAAGTAGCCGCCAAACTGAAGGCTGCTGATGTGCGTGCAGAACTGGATGAACGCAGCGAAAAAATAGGCAGGAAAATACGCGATACCGAACTTATGAAAACACCATACATGCTCATAGTAGGCGAAAAAGAAGCCGCCGATGGCACTGTATCTGTGCGCAAACATGGAGAGGGCGACCAAGGGGCTATGCCTATCGACGCTTTTAGCGAAGAAATACGCAACATTGTAAACGAGCAAATAAAGGGTAAAAGGAAAGAATAACCACCTTAAAACAGACACAGATAACATTCTAAAAAATTGTACGTTATTTGTGTCTGTTTTATAAACAAATAATCTAATTTTGTTGGGTAATTTAAAAACCATTAATGCAGAAAAGACCAAAACCAAAACCTTTTTTCAGGCCCAGAGTTCCACAGAACGAACACCGCCTAAACAATGAGATCACAGCACCTGAAGTGCGCGTGATAGGAGAAGAGATAGAACCCGGCATATACCCACTAGCCGAAGCCTTGAAAATGGCCATAGCTCAGGAAGTTGATCTGGTAGAAATTTCACCTAATGCAGTGCCTCCAGTTTGTCGTATCATCGACTATAAGAAGTTCCTGTACGAGAAAAAGAAAAAAGACAAGGAGCAAAAAGCAAAAGCAAAGCAGTCAGAATTAAAAGAAATTCGTTTTACTCCAAATACGGATGATCACGATTTTGACTTCAAAGCAAAACATGCCGAAAAGTTCTTGCAAGATGGCAACAAGGTAAAATGTTACGTACAGTTTAAGGGACGTGCTATCATGTTTCAGGAACGTGGCGAGTTATTGTTGCTTAAGTTTGCTGAGCGTTTGGCAGAGCACGGAGCGCTAGAGTCTATGCCAAAAATGGAAGGACGTAGAATGCTGGCTATGTTTTCGCCCAAGAAAAAGAAATAACATGCTAATAATCAGTGGCTTATGCTGCTATGTTATTAAAGTGTAAAAAATATTTAAAAATTTTGTGTTTCAGAAAATGTAATAGTATCTTTGCATTAACTTAATACTTAAAAATATCCTTTTTTGATAAAGAAGTTTTCATGGTGATAGGGTTTATAGGGGCTGGCCTGTTCTCAGGCTGGCTTTTTTTATCACACTGTTAAAAAAGGTAAAAAATATTTGCATTTATTGATATAGTCAGTAAATTTGCAACAGTTTTCATAGTGATAGGGTTTATAGGGGCTGGCCTGTTCTCAGGCTGGCTTTTTTTTGCCCCGTACTTTCGCATAGATATAGTATTTGCTTTATTCTCTTCGCACCAATCCTATTTAAATAGCAGCAAAATCTATTCGCTTATTTTTCTATTTTTGTTGTTCGGATAGTGGATACTATGTAGTTAACACTCCCAAGCACAATTGCACTTATACCTTTATTATTGCTACCTAATAATGAAAAAAAACATACCAACGTACCTGCTTCTCCTATGCCTTGTGGGTAATGGCAACCTAGAGGCACAAGTGTTATGGAAACAATTAGCAGCCCGCCCTTCTTCAATTAATCTGATACATGAGTTTCCAGAAGATGCATTATTGTACACTACCGATAACAATGCCCTGCAACAAGAATTGACAGGTAGGGCTAAAAACAAAACAATCAGTATACCTACACCTTCAGGACAGGTACAAACATTCAACATACACCCTACATCTTTACTGCCACCTACTCTGGCTGCCAAATACCCAATGCTTACCACCTATACAGGTGTGGCTACCAACAACCCCTCCATTACCATAAAAGCAGACTATACCGTTTATGGCTTTCATGCAATGGTGTTTGATGGCAACAATACTTTCATAATAGACCCTGCCACATCTACAACCAGCAGTACCTACGCGGTCTATTACAAACATGACATTGACAACAGTGACAGAAATCATAGTAGCTGCATGACTAGTGAGGCTGCACAAAACCTATTGGTAAATGCCGCACGCACTACCGCTACCGCACAAAGGCTGGTGAATGGTTATGAATTGCGCCGCTACAGACTGGCTGTATCTTGCACCCACCAGTATGCCCAAAAAGTAACTGATAAAGCCTCTCCCACCAAGGCAGAAGTGCTGAGCAAAATGACAACTACCATCAACCGAGTTAACGGCATATATGAACGGGAACTGGCTGTAACCATGGTGTTTACCCCTAGTGAAGATACCCTGATTTTCACTACACAGGCTTCCGATCCTTTGGGAATATACAATTCATCGCCGGTAGGGCTGATGAGCCAAAATCAAATAATGTGCGACTCACTGATAGGAGATGCCAATTACGATTTGGGACATGCTTTCAGCACAGGCGCAGGTGGATTGTCACAAGTAGGTATCATATGCAAAAGTGGTACCAAGGCACAATGTGTCACAGGTAAGGAAGAACCTTATGGTGACGGATTTGATGTAGATTATGTAGCGCACGAAATGGGACATGAATATGGTGCCGATCATACATTCAACAATAGTCAATCTTCTTCATGTTTAGGACAGGCGGTGCAACCAAATGCATATGAACCTGGCAGCGGATCGACCATAATGGCTTATGCGGGCATATGCAGCCCTGACAACCTGCAACCAAACAGCGATGCATACTTTCATACTACCAGCCTCAACCAAATAAACAACTACCTGACAACTGGTGGTAATGATTGTCCCATAAAATCGCCTACAAACAATAAACCTCCGGGCAATGTATCTTTTACTGCTTCATACAACATACCTTACCGTACTCCCTTTGAGCTCACAGCGCCACGAGCCGAAGACTCTACTACCAATGCTGCCATTACTTATTGCTGGGAACAATGGAATCTAGGCGAGTTTGGCAAAACACTGTCTGCCACTACCACTTCTGGTCCTCTTTTCAGGTCTTATATGCCCTCCTCATCTCCCACACGTGTTTTCCCTGCCTTCAGACTGCTCAGAAACGGCATTCTCAGCAATGCTGGGGTAAATAATGCTTCAGGAGAAAAACTACCAGATGTTGCCAGATATCTCACATTCAAACTGGCTATACGTAGTCTGCGAAATGGTTATGGTACATTATCCATTCCCGACGATACTGTACATCTTGATGTGATCAACACTGGAGGTGCAGGCTTCACTGTTACCAGCCAAAATAATAATGGAATTACCTATCAGGGACTTACCACACAAACAGTATCGTGGACTGTAGCAGGCTCTAACAATGCACCTATCAATGCTGCTAATGTTGACATCTACTTATCTGTAGACAGTGGTTACAACTGGCAATACTTGCTAGGTACCTTCCCCAACAATGGCAGCGCATCTGTTACACTACCAGACATAGACACTACTGTCAATGCTGCCCGCATAAAGGTAAAAGGGGCAGGCAATGTTTTCTTCAACATCAATAGCCGCGATTTCAGAATTGTTCGCAACATAGATGCTGCTGTAAAAGTATACCCAATCCCCGCTTCTCAAACCCTAAACATAACTACCGGCACCAACGAGCCTATGCAGGCAGCCGTGTACAACATGGTGGGCAGAAAAGAATGGGAGACAACCATCACCATCAGCACCAACATACCCGTATATCTCTGGGCCAAGGGATTGTATATACTAAAGCTCACTGATGCTACCAAAAGAACAGTGATACGTAAAATAGTAATAGACTAAGGAGGCTAAAACTTACCCTAATCAACTAGGTTTTTCACAGCACTACCTATATCGGGATACGTATAAGAAAAACCAGATTGCACAGTATGAGCGGCACTAACAGTGCAACTCTTCAATATCTCTATGCTCATTTCACCCAACACAATCTGTAGTATAAAGGCAGGAACTGGCATCCTTATCAGAAAACCTTTACGAGCTGCGGCTATTTCCTTCATCATTACTGCAGTAGGCACCGGTGCAGGTGCTACTGCATTGTACACGCCCTTCATCGTTGCATTAGTGAGCGCATATACAAACAAGCGAGCCAGATCATCTACATGTATCCAGCTAATAACCTGACGACCTGAGCCTGGTACGGGCAACATCCCTAATTTGGCTGTTTTTACAAA
>JBIKKS010000120.1:0-6274 GCA_044360235.1 Flavipsychrobacter sp.
AGTCTGATGGCCCACATATTGGCATCCTTACCTCTGCACATGTATACAACTGGTGTTTTTGACCCAATCAATTTTCTGTAAAATTTCAATAGTGCTAATATGGGAAAAGACTGTAGCATCTTAATGCCATTCAGTGTTCTTATTCTTATATCCGGGCATTTGAGCATTAACTCTGTAATAATACTTTGAGTTGGAATGTCTATGTACTCTAGCATATTTCCAATAATCCACACTTCAGTCTTTGTTGGGGTGTCTTTCGTTTTATTAGCAGCATGATATTGTGCATTGTCAAACAATAGACTGGCACAATTGGGTGTTTTATACTCGCCACCTGTAGTGATGTATACCAGATTGTATTGTTGTGCTGTATTCATATAAAAAGCTGGTAATGCTGCCTGGTAATGGGTGCAAAGTAATACAAATTGCCTTTAATCGGGGTTATGTTATCGAACCTGTTACCCTGAAAATGAGGTAATAAAATACCAAAACCAGATCAAGGGTGAGTATAGTTCTAAAACTGTTGTTTCTTTGTTTTGAGAATATTGTTTTTCTTTACCGCAGTAATTAGAGTAGCAATTACGATACTATATATGACTACAAAAGGTTTGTTTATTGCAATAGAGGGTACTGATGGTAGTGGTAAAAGCACACAAGCAAAACTACTATCAGAAAGACTGCAAGCTACTGGGCACAAAGTACACTATACCTTCGAGCCTACCGATGGGCATATAGGAAAGTTATTGCGTAGTGTACTGAAGGGTGAAAAATCAGTTTGCCAGGAGTCTATAGCTGCATTGTTTCTGGCAGACAGGCTCGATCATTTATTAAATCCAGTAAATGGTATTGTGAAATTGTTGGCTGAGGGTTTTATAGTAATTTCAGATCGCTACTACTTTTCGTCTTATGCATATCATAGTGTGTATGTGGATATGGAATGGGTAATGGCATGCAACAGTAAATGCGCAGCTATTCTTAGACCCCACCTCAACCTATTTATAGATGTAACCCCCGAGGTTTCAATGAACAGAATACAAGCAAACAGAGAAGTGCCGGAATTGTACGAAACAACAGAGATACTTACTAAAGTTCGCAACAACTATCTGCGGGCTATAGACCTAACAAGAACTGAGGAGTCTGTAACTACTGTTGACGGCAACAGACCCATAGCAGAGGTAGCAGACGAGATTTATAACATAGCCATCAGTTTGCAACAGGGTTAATGATCAAGGTAAAATATTGGTGAACTGTTATTGCGAAAGAGGTGTAGCAAGAATATTACAGCCAAGAAAGAATATTGTTATATTCGCACAATTGAGTACTACCACATTCAAAGGTTATTGACAAACTATGAAAAGACCACTTTTAGCAATTGCATTTTTGTTTATCGGAACTGCTGCCTTCTGCCAGCGAAAGATAAATGTAAATATTCAGATGGTTTATGTGAAGGGCGGCTATTTTTTTAGGGGATGCGATGACCGTAAGTTTACCGCTGCCGAATATGATAATGAAAGACCAGTACACCGCGTCAATGTTTCTAGTTTCTCGATAGGCAAGTATGAGGTAACACAGGGGCAATGGCGTGCCATAATGGGTATCTATCCTGAATCATATAACGGAGTAGACTATGCCAACAAAGACTGCGATGAATGCCCTGTAGTAAAAGTAAATTACGAAGAAATTCAGGAGTTTATAAAAAGACTAAACGAAAAATATCCGGGTAAAAATTACCGACTGCCTACAGAGCTGGAATGGGAATATGCTGCTAGAGGTGGTCAATATTCGGGCGGGTATAAATATAGCGGCAGCAACAAACTGAGTGAAGTAGGGTGGTATGGTAGACCTAAAACATCTGCACACCCTATAGGGCAGAAGGAGCCGAATGAACTAACGATATACGACTTGTCGGGGAATGTTTCGGAGTGGTGCTCAGACTGGTATGATGGTGAGTACTACAAAACCACTATTGACGCTTCAGACCCTAAGGGACCAAAAGAAGGTGATAAAAAAGTAGTGCGTGGTGGTTCTTACTTCGATGATGATATAATGTGTCGGACTGTGTACAGAAACAGATTTTCTCCTAATACAAGACGTTGGGACTTAGGTTTCAGATTAGCAATGGATAATTGATTATCCATTGCTAATCTTCAAAACCTTAATTAGAATTATATTTTTCCTATCAGCTTTTGCAGATATGCACCATATCCACTCTTCATGTAGATTTTAGATAGTTTTTCCATTTGCTCATCGTTTATCCAGCTATTGCGATAAGCGATTTCTTCTATGCAGCCTATTTTTAGACCTTGGCGTTTTTCTATTACTTCTATAAACTCTCCTGCCTCAATCAGCGAATCGAAGGTACCTGTATCGAGCCATGCTGTGCCACGGTCTAGTACGCCCACATCCAGCTTTCCTTTTTCCAGATACACTCTATTTACATCAGTTATCTCTAACTCACCTCTGTGAGATGGTTTGATAGCTTTAGCTATAGCCACTACATCATTGTCATAAAAATACAGACCAGGTACCGCATAGTTTGATTTCGGATTTTCTGGCTTTTCTTCTATGCTCAGCACCTTAAACTCTTTATCAAATTCTACTACACCATATCTTTCTGGGTCGTGTACCTGATAGGCAAACACCACGGCCCCATCAGGGTTAGCTTTTTTGCGTAGCAGCGTACCCATACCAGAGCCATAAAAAATATTGTCTCCTAACACTAGAGCTACAGGATCCGAGCCTATAAAATCTGCACCCAGTATGAAGGCTTGTGCCAGTCCTTCTGGTTTGGGCTGTATCACATACTCAAATTTGCAGCCTATTTGGCTACCATCACCCAGCAGTTTTTTGAATGCTGGTTGGTCTTCGGGGGTAGTGATAATCAATATCTCATTGATACCCGCCAGCATAAGTGTAGACAATGGATAATAAACCATTGGTTTGTCATATACAGGCATCAATTGTTTGCTTACTGCTATAGTAAGAGGATATAATCTGGTGCCTGAGCCGCCTGCTAATATGATTCCTTTCATAGAAAACTAGTTGGTTTTATGTTCTTAATTGATTGTTGAACTAGCAATAATTACATAGTGTATTGCTTCTCGTAATATTTTTTGTAGTCGCCAGATGTTACATGGTTTAGCCAGTCTTCATTAGCAAGGTACCAGTCTATGGTTAGTCGTAACCCTTCTTCGAATGTTACTGACGGATACCAGCCCAGTTCCTTGTTTAGTTTGTTGGCATCGATAGCATACCTGCGGTCGTGTCCCGGACGGTCTTTGATGTAGGCTATCAGTTGCTCAGATGTACCTGGTTCTCTGCCCAGTCTTTCATCCATTTCTTTGCACAGAAGTTTTACAAGAGCTATGTTTTGCCATTCGTTGAAGCCACCTATGTTGTACGTTTCAGCATTTCTGCCATCATGGAAAACCATATCTATAGCACGTGCATGGTCTATTACGTACAACCAATCGCGGGTATATTTACCATCACCGTATACTGGTAGTGGTTTATTGTTTTTTATGTTGTTGATAAATAGTGGAACTAGCTTTTCTGGAAAATGGTTGGGACCATAGTTGTTAGAGCAGTTAGTGATTACAAATGGTAGGTGATAAGTGTTGCCATAAGCTCTTACCAGATGGTCTGATGCTGCTTTTGAAGCGGAGTAGGGCGATTGTGGGTCGTAAGGGGTAGTTTCTAAGAAAAAGCCTTCTTCTCCCAAAGAGCCATATACCTCATCTGTAGATACATGATAAAAACGCTTGCCCTCCATATTGTTTTTCCACAGTGTGCGTGCAGCATTCAGTAGATTGGCAGTGCCCATTACATTTGTTTGTATAAATGCATTGGGGTCTTCAATGGAGCGGTCTACATGGCTTTCGGCTGCAAGGTGTATTACACCATCGAAATTGTATTTCTCAAAAATTGAATTGATATGCGTAGCATCAGTGATGTCCGCTTTCTCAAATACATAATTGGGAGCGTTTTCAATGTCTTTCAAGTTTTCCAGATTACCAGCATATGTAAGGGCATCCAGATTAACTATTTTGTAGTCGGGATATTTGTTTACAAATAGCCTTACTACATGTGATCCTATAAATCCGGCGCCACCGGTAATGAGCAATGTTTTTTTCATGTTGCGAAAGTAAAAATATTAAATACTTATTTTTAGTTCAATTTTCCTTGAGTTTACTGTGCCAGCAATTCCTACACCAGCTTAAAGCTCTCAATAAATTTAGTAGTAAAGTTTCCGTTACGGAAGTCTTCGTTTTTCATTAGTTGCAGGTGGAAGGGTATTGTTGTTTTTACGCCTTCTATCACGTACTCATTCAGTGCGCGCTCCATAGTGTTTATAGCCTCTTCTCTTGTCTGTGCTACAGCTATTACCTTAGCTATCATAGAGTCGTAGTAAGGGGGTATTGTGTAGCCAGCATATATGTGCGAGTCTACACGCACACCATGACCACCAGGAGTGTGCAGGTTAGTGATTTTGCCTGGACATGGGCGGAAGTCATTATATGGGTCTTCAGCGTTTATACGGCATTCTATGGCGTGTATTTTGGGCTCATAGTTTTTGCCGCTGATAGGCACACCGGCTGCTATTTTTATTTGTTCTTTTATGAGGTCATAGCTTATTACTTCCTCAGTTACACCATGCTCTACCTGTATACGGGTGTTCATTTCCATAAAGTAGAAGTTGCGGTGTTTATCTACCAGAAACTCGATAGTACCTACACTTTCATAGTTGATAGCGGAAGCAGCTTTTATAGCGGCATCTCCCATCCTTTGCCTAAGCTCAGGCGTCATAAATGGCGAAGGAGATTCCTCTACCAACTTTTGGTGTCTGCGCTGTATAGAGCAGTCGCGCTCACTAAGGTGACATACAGTACCAAACTGGTCGCCAGCTATCTGAATTTCTATATGGCGAGGTTCTTCTACAAACTTCTCCATGTATATGCCATCATTCTTAAACGATGCTTTTGCTTCTATTTTTGCTGTATTGTAAGCATGTTCTAGTTCGCTTTCCTGCCACACTACTCTCATGCCCTTACCACCACCACCGGCAGTAGCTTTTATTATCACCGGATAGCCCATGTCGGCAGCTATCTTTTTGGCCTCATCTACGCTTTGCAGCAGACCTTCAGAACCAGGTATAACCGGCACGCCGGCTTTTATCATGGTTTCCTTAGCGGTTATTTTATCACCCATTGCATTGATCATGGCAGGGGTAGGGCCTATAAATTTGATTTTGTATTGCGCACATATCTCTGCAAACGATGCATTCTCTGCCAGAAAACCATATCCCGGGTGTATAGCATCTGCATTGGTTATTTCTGCAGCAGCCATTATGTGTTGAACATTCAGGTATGAGTCAGCGCTTTGAGGTTTACCTATACATACAGCCTCATCCGCAAAGCGCACATGCAGGCTTTCCTTATCAGCAGTAGAGTATACAGCTACAGTTTTGATGCCCATTTCGCGGCAGGTACGTATGATACGCAATGCTATTTCGCCACGGTTGGCTATTAGTATCTTTTTAAACACTTTTCACGATTTAATGTAAAAGAATAAAACCACTATTTATTAAAAATGGCCTCGTTGCAAGGCCATCTTAAAAATTATAACCTGCACTTACAGGAGTTATCGTTACATTGGTTCTACAATGAATAGTGGCTGATCATATTCTACTGGTGTAGAGTCATCAGCTACTACTTTTATAATTCTACAGTTCATTTCACATTCTATTTCATTGAACAATTTCATTGCTTCAATAATGCAAAGTGTGGCACCTTTTTTTATTTCATCGCCTACATTCACAAATACGGGCTTGTCTGGCGATGGGCTACGATAAAATGTACCAATCATTGGCGACTTGATAGTGATATGGTTGGCATTACTTTCTGAAGGCGCCGCTGCTTTGGGAGCCGCAGGTGCTGCTTCCCCAGCTTGTTGTGGAGCAGGTGCAGCTATTACATGTTGCACAGGTGCTGGAGCCATCACATATTGTTGTGGCTGACCAGTGAAGTCTTGTTTAATAGTGATTTTGAAGTCACCTTCTTCGATGCTCAACTCACTGATATTAGACTTATTGATTGTTTTTATCAGTTCCTGAATTTGTTTGTACTCCATGAGTGTTGTTTTTATCGAAATAAGTAGATAAATGTTTTTAAAATAGTACGCTCTGGTTGGCTATTATACTATGATTTTACTCTCTCTATGTATGCACCTGTTTTGCTGTCTATACGTATTAGTTCGTCAGCGTTTACAAACAATGGTA
>JBIKKS010000121.1:0-6253 GCA_044360235.1 Flavipsychrobacter sp.
ATGGTCATTCCTTTTTGCAGGTATATGGTTTGTATCCCCAGTTCATTGGCGGTTTTTATGTGTTGTGGGCTGTCGTCTATAAACAGTGTTTGCCCTGCCTGCAGTCCATTATCTTCCAGTACTCGCATAAATATTTCAGGCATCGGCTTGCGCAGTCCCACCCTGTGCGACATATATACCTTGTCAAAGAATACACCTATGTTGGGTATGCCATGTGCTTGCATCAGGGTGTTGTTGAATGTTTCTTCGTGTATTTCGTTAGTGTTGCTCAGCAAAAACAAGTCGTAATAATTGCGTATCTGTTGCAGTATCTGTAGTCGCCTTATCGGAAAGTCTAGCAGCATTGCATTCCATGCATCCAGCACCTGTGCAGTTGTTAGTGGGGTGTCTGATGCGGCCTTCATAGCCGCCACAAATTCCTCCGCTGTCATTCTTCCGGTTTCCCACCTGTCAAACAGGTCCGATTGTTGTAACTGCGAGTACAACACCGGAAAGTTTTTAACCCCGGCAGCTATAAATGCATTTTCAGTCAGTGAGTAGTCTATATTAAGCAGTACACCGCCTAGGTCAAATATTATCTGTTTTACGCCCTTTATCATAATCTTTGTTTGTCGGTTTTTCACCCTTTCAATTCCCGAAATTAAGTATTATTTCAATATAGCCATTCGCACACTTCCTGACCGCTATCATCTATCCCTCTGCTCACTATCACCCGCCGGCAATAGGTGCATTATTAGTTTTGCTACTCATATTCACTTTTCATTTTCGCCAACAACACAATACAGTATTATGAAACATTTACGTTTACTTCTGGTTGCAGCATGCCTGCCATTCATTACCATTGCCCAGGTCAATGAACCAATAAAAAAGTCGAAAAAGGCTAAAAAAACTTCAGAGCCAGAATATTTCTCTTTCCCAGACAATATCACACTAGATAAAAACGAACTCAACAAGCGGGTAGAAGCCAAGTCGCAAGAATTAACTGCCTGGATCAAAAAACTAGGTCAAAACAAAGACCCTAACTTTAAGGCAGATGTCAATGAAGCCATGAAGCTGTTTAACGACGACATGCGCAAAACAGTAACTGTTACCAGCAAAAAAAATCCTGAGCCAGTTACCAAGCCAGTTAAACAATACCTCTATAATCTGGCTCGTCTTCGTTACGATAATGTCACTATTTCTTGGCACAATGCCGAATATGTCAGTAACTTCACTAAGCAGCCCGATGGCACATACACTGCATTAGTGGCAGTAGAGCAAGAGTTCACGGGTATTAAGAGTGGTGAAGCCAATTATACCTATCATGATGTTACTCAGAAGCACATAGAAGTAACCGTAAAAATGCGTGATGAGAAAAACATCAATGGAGTCATCACCAAAAGCTACGTTGAGGTATTTTTGGGCAACATTGGTGTCACAGAAGAATAAACAACTATAGTATATGCAATCTGCTAAAAGTCTATTACTGGTGTTATTGGCTTTTATAAGTTTGCCCAGCTACAGTCAGGTTGTTAGCAACTTACCTCAAACAAAGTCAGATAAAAGTTATTTCTTTTACGAGGTCAAGCTCATCGATGAATTTATAGAAAGATTCAACGATGAGCCTAACTCATACATCCGGCGACAATCCAGAAACTTATATGGCACCGATACATTTATCACTCGTCGCCAGCTCATAAAGTCTTTGTTCAATAAAAAGCAACAATGGGGGCAAGAGGTCAATCTGTTTACCAGTGCCGTCACTGATACTACCGACCCTCTATACCTTAGCTTCACTGACAGTAACTGGTATGTATTAGCTCAATGTGTGTTTCTACATAACGATAAGCGCATAAGTCTGCCTTTGGTAATGCACATTACTACCGTCGATGGTGGCTCCAAATGGATGATAGCAGGCATAGGCAACGCTTCGGTTTTTGATACCACCTTGCCTCCTGGGTTGCCTACAGAAGATTACTACACTACCACCGGCGACTACATTCCCACGTCCAGTCATGGCACCAACTTTGTTACGCTTACACAGCTACTCACCAAGTCTATGCACCCTGCAGACTATATGGAGCCATACCTCATGGCCACAGCCCGTGGTAGCCAGTTTACTGAGCTGGTGCGGCAAGAAAAGCTCAGGTTCAAGCATGTAACCAATATGACCTTTCATTTCTTCACCATTCCTGGTTGGGTATTTACAGTGTCCAACCACAAACGAAAAGAAGACAATCGGGGCTGGCTTATCAGTTCATTGCAGCAGGTAGATGCCCAAACAGAGGCCAAGTTGAAATTAAAGTTTATTTCAAACCCAGATAGTAAAGAGTAACTAATCAGTTTAGCTCTTTTTATTCTTCCATTTTTTGTACTCGCAATTACTTCTTAAAATTAAAGAGGTTTTGTAAGTGTGTATACTATTAGGGCAGGCTATGATATCAATTCTATCTTTTTATCTTTGCTGCAGTAGTTACTCCACTATTTTCCTTCACAATTATCCCAATGAAAAAAGTAGCAGCAGGAACAGGCAATCATAACAAAGACATAGTTTCTATACAAGCATTAAGAGGTATAGCAGCTTTTCTTGTAGTGCTTGTGCACTGCTTTCCTTTCGATTATTATCCTTCTACAAATATCCTCAGAATTATTTCTGACGAGGGAGAAGTAGGTGTTCAAATATTCTTTATAATATCTGGGTACATAGTTCCTTACTCTATGTTCAAAAAAAACTACGAATTGAAGGACATAAGGATTTTTTTTGCTAAAAGAATGATTCGAATAGAACCTCCTTATGTTGCATCAATAGTGCTCATTCTGTTACTAAACTGGTTAACAGCATGGTCGCCTTGGACAAAAGGTGCTGCTACTCAATACGATTGGTGGAATATCATAGGACACTTAGGATATTTAAATGCATTTACAAAACAACCTTGGCTAAATCCTGTATACTGGACATTAGCTCTTGAGTTTATGTACTATCTCATAATTGCACTCTTCTTTCAGCTGCTTACAAGTTCCAATAAGTGGATTCTACGTTTGTCTTTCTATATATTCTTATCGTTATCGTTTACACAGAATCATTTTCCCTACTACCTTCTTGAGCACCAAACAGTTTTTTTTACTTTAGGAATAGCATTATTTCTTTTTCATGTCCAAAAAATAAACCTTACCGAATATATAGTCTTTACACTTAGTTGCCTTTGTGTTTGTTACCTGAAATTTCCTCCGTTACTTTTATTTGTTGCTGTTGCAGCACTTTTGTTCATTCAATATGTAAATTATATCCCCAAAATTCTCTGGGGATTGGGCGCTATTTCATACTCGCTTTACCTCACACATGCGTTTATAATAACAAGGGTAGTCGGACTCTTAGGGAGATTCATCCCTTCATTGCCTGTCAGTATCAAGTACACAATAGGGATATTGGGTTGTTTGATTTTTGCTACAGGTTATTACTTTGTTGTAGAGCGTCCATTTCAGCAGTTAAGCAGAAAAATAGGCTATAAAGGAAAGTAAGTTGAATCCAAAATGATCAAGTAACAACAATCATTTCCAAATAGTAAAAAAACAACCGTAATTAGACACTGAGTTATCTTTACAGCATTTCTATTATCACATTTTCACCCTTGCATGCCATAGTAAATTTATGGTTTACTACTGCTTTAAAAAATGAACGGGTACAACCCTCCTTCATGTGATCATGAAGTTCTACCAACAATACTCTTACTTTGGGAAGCCATTTTTCATAATTTGCCTCAAACAGTTCTTTTTCCGAGCTTTCTATATCCACTTTCAAAATGTCAATGTAGTCAACATTGTATTTTTTCATGAGTTCATCTATAGAAATAGCTTTTACTGTAGTGTCGTCTTCAAAGTCTACTTCTTCTGTCACAAATGCCCAATGCTGTCCTGAATTGGTTATCTTTAAGTTGGTTGTTTTGTTCCATATACCAGATTGCAAACAATGAATGTTGTCATACTTTTCAGTATTCTTTTTCAGCATTTCAAAGTTAGAAGTCTCCGGCTCTACAGCAATAATAGTGGCATTAGGGTATTTATTTTTGTAATAGACTGAGGCTAGACCAATATTTGCACCTAAATCAAAAATCACCTTTGGCTCAAATTTGAAATCTACATTGTAGCCTTTGTAATAAAAAATTTGGTAAAAAACCTCTACATCAGAAGTGTTGGTACGTAAATATATAGGATGTTTAACCTCTGGTATATTCAATGAAACCAATTCTTTTTTCTGCATTCTGCTTCGCTTGAAAAAAGAGTCGTATTTTATTTTTTTTATTGCCTTGTCTATGTAAAAACTTAAGTTCATGTATCTGTGTTGAGTAATAATTAATTGAACTTGCTGTGTTGTATAATTTGATAAAATCTCACTAAACAAATTGCCTCCAAAAAGGAATTGCAAAAATGTCAAATCTTCGGAGTAAAATTAACAAAGTAAATTTACAATTCAAGTTTGACGAAAATTATAACTATTAGCTTATACTGTCTTCACTTACTGTGCATATCATCAATAACCAAACTTAAGGTAACTGAAGGTGTAATTTTGTGAAGATTTTCTATAAAAACCCTATACATTTCTGTGACAGTCAATACTAATACATCGTTTATTTCGTTACTTTTGTATGTTGTTTTTATAAAATTGTGAATGGAAGAGATAGCTGCGGGGCCATTGCTGAGCGGAATTAATACGCCCGATGACCTCAAAAAATTAGACAAAAGCCTCTTGCCGCAGGTGTGCAATGAGTTGCGACAGTTTATTATAGATTGTGTGAGTGTGCATGGCGGTCACTTCGGTGCCAGCCTAGGTGTAGTGGAGCTAACAGTAGCATTGCATTATATCTACAACACCCCCGACGACCAACTCGTGTGGGACGTAGGTCATCAGGCATACGGGCACAAAATTCTAACAGGTCGTAGAAAAATATTTCATACCAATCGTAAATACGGTGGGCTCAGTGGCTTTCCCAAGCGCAGCGAAAGCGAGTATGATACATTTGGGGTAGGGCACTCCTCTACTTCCATATCTGCTGCTTTGGGTATGGCAATAGCCTCTAAGTATAAAGGCGAAGACCACCGTAAGCACATAGCCGTTATAGGCGATGGTGCTATGACTGCTGGTTTGCCATTCGAGGCACTCAATCATGCTGGCGTCAGCAATGCCAATGTGCTGATAATACTCAATGACAACAACATGAGTATCGACCCCAATGTGGGCGCTCTCAAAGAATACCTTACTGATATCACCACCTCTCACACCTACAACAAAGTACGTGATGATGTTTGGAAGCTGCTGGGTATGTTGCCATCAAAAGATTTTCAGAAACTGGCATCAAAAATAGAAGCTGGTCTTAAGGGGGTGGTATCTAAAACCAGTAATTTGTTTGAAGCACTGGGGCTCCGCTACTTTGGCCCTATAGATGGACATAACGTCCTCAAGCTTGCCGAAACCCTGAAGAGTCTGCAAGACATTCCCGGGCCTAAGCTATTGCACATAAAGACCGTAAAAGGTAAAGGTTATGACCTTGCCGAGCAAGATCAAACCTTGTGGCATGCACCCGGCACCTTTGATAAGATTACGGGTAAAATAAATAAGAAAATACCATCGGCACCTGAGGCGCCAAAATATCAGGATGTCTTTGGGCACACCCTGCTAGAACTGGCAATACTGAACCCCAAAATAATGGGTATCACTCCAGCTATGCCATCGGGCTGCTCATTGAAGATAATGATGGATGCCATGCCCGACCGTGCTATAGACGTAGGTATAGCTGAGCAGCACGCTGTTACTGTGAGTGCAGGCATGGCTACTCAGGGGCTTACTGTGTTTTGCAACATATACAGCTCATTTATGCAGCGGGCATACGATATGGTCATACACGATGTGGCCATTCAGAAGCTCCCAGTTGTCTTCTGTTTAGATCGTGCAGGGCTAGTGGGCGATGATGGTCCTACGCACCATGGTGCATATGACATAGCCTACATGCGCTGCATACCCAACATGATAGTGAGCGCACCCATGAACGAGGCAGAGCTACGCAACCTCATGTACACAGCCCAGCTACCCGACAATACACTACCATACGTAATACGCTACCCGCGCGGGCACGGCGTG
Organism: Flavipsychrobacter sp.; assembly: GCA_044360235.1. Lineage (GTDB taxonomy): Bacteria > Bacteroidota > Bacteroidia > Chitinophagales > Chitinophagaceae > Nemorincola. Next base: position 6,113 of record JBIKKS010000121.1, read on the forward strand.
ATGCCTCAATGGCGTACACCTATGGAAAAGATAGAACCGGGTACTGGTCGCAAAATATGCGATGGTCATGAGGTAGCAATTCTTACCATAGGGCACCCCGGCAACTTTGCTGTTAATGCCTGCCGCGAATTGGCTACTGAA
>JBIKKS010000380.1:0-2907 GCA_044360235.1 Flavipsychrobacter sp.
AACAGCATAACTATTTTTGTTGGTTATTACTGCATATTCTTTATTGCGTTGCAGGTATACGCTATCTTTATCGGTGAGTGCCATAACGTAGTCATTTCCGCTTTTCTGCATAGCCATACCTGCAGTCACATCCAGCAATTTATTGAAGTTTTCGGTGTTGTTTATTTTCACAACATAGGTCATGTTCATTGTTGCTTTTTGCTGTTTATGATTTACCAACTGACCCATAAATTCATCTTGTTTGGGCTCGGCACGCAGACTTAGGTTGTTCATCACAATAGCCATATCACCCGTAAAGGCATTGAGCACATAGTCTACATCCATACCTTGTGCGCTAAGCCCCACATTAGTGATGCCAAAAAGCCCTGTTTTTTCAAGCATAGACTTTACACCAGCAGGAGAGATGTGCATAGACAGCAACATGTCCATGTTTTCTTTGGGCAGGCGGGCTATCATGTCTTTATCTGCATTTTCAGTACCAAAGTCTTTAGCTGCGTCTTCCATTTGGGAAGGCAAGTAGTAGCTGATATCGCCTACAATTTTTCCTTTTTTGAAGTCGAAACCTGTAGTAAGTACTGCATCTTTCCAAGAAGCGGATGAAAGTGAAACACCATTCAACTCACCAGTTACATTGTCCGTGTAGCCAGATATAAGGCTACCATAGTTGAGCCAGAAAGACAGGTCGTAGTTATGTTTGCTAAAGCCTGCAAAACGTTTATTGTTTACAATATTGTTGCCTGCTGGGGTGAGGAACGCCTTATCCATTTCGGCAGCTATCATTGTTTCATCTACCACAGGGCCGCTAGGGTTTTGGTCTTCTGTTGCTGGGCTACCGGCATTGAGTATTATGAGAATTTCTGAAGTCCAGCCTATGTACATACCCTCTCCCAGCATTGTTTCTTTCCTGCCATTGCGAGTGGTGATGTTAGCTTTTGGGAAAACCAGTTTTACATACGCTTCCCAAGCTGCTGCATCTGCCAGTGGCAACAGACCCGCCACCAGATTGCCGCCATAGAATCGGCTGTCAGGTTTGGTATAAACATAAAAGGTATTGGAAACGTCGAACCCGGCGTTTTCAATACCTCCTACTGCATCAGCAGCATTTTCTGCTGCCATTCGTTTTTGTATTTCTTTAAATAGCTTGCTGCCTGTTATCAGGTTCCAAGCTATTTTTTTGCTCAGCGATTTTAGATTAATACCTACTACAGCCACTGCATCAGCGGGTATGTAGCGGGCGTTGTCTGGGGTCTTGCTGCATGCGGCCAATAGCACGGCTGCAAAAAAAATGATGATTAGTGTGCGTGCCTGCCGTAGCATATAGATCCTTTTTGTTGTTAGAACGGTAAATCGTCAATAGCCTGCTGTGATTGATTGAAAGAAGGTGCAGCACTGTAGTTGCCACCAGCGTTAGCGGGTTGTGGCGCACTGTTGTATGCCGGAGCCGGAGCCTGTGGTGCTGGTGCGGCTTGAGCAGCTCCAGCTGGTTCTACACGCCATGCATCCAGATTAGTGATGTATTTTGTTTGGCCATCTTTTTTGTCAACATAAGAATTGCCCTTGATGTTGAAACTTACTTTTATCATATCGCCATTGTTGTAACGATCTATGATATCGCACTTTGTTTGTACTAATTGCAATTTTGCGAAGTTGGTGTAGATGTTGCCATTGATTTCTTCGGCTAATTCCATTACAAACTCACGTTTTTTGAACTTGTCACTTACGTTTAGTACGTCATACTTAACTAATAATTTGCCTGTTACTTCTAAGCTCATTTTATGAAAATTTTAATTGTTTACTATTTTGTTTACTACCACCTACTCTAAGGTATGAAAATAATAAAAAAAAGCGCTTGTTACAGCACTTTTTTTATCAAACCAATAAAACTTTGGGGAGGCTGAAGGGTTTCGAACCCTCGACCCTCAGAACCACAATCTGATGCTCTAACCTACTGAGCTACAGCCTCCGTGAATAAATCGGACGGCAAAGGTATGTATAATTTACAAACCTAAAACCTGTTTATTGATATTTTTATTGATTGCAGATGTTTGTAGCCATTCTGATATTTTAGCGTGGCTACAAACATTGTGTTCTTGCTATTCTTTAACTAGTTTGTATACCATCCCCGCGTTGCCACTGTTGCGCACATGCAGCATATACAAACCTGTAGAAAGCCGAGAAGCAGGTATTTCTAGTTTGCTTTCTTTGCCGTTGCTGGTGGTGTATATGGTTTTTCCTGTTACGTCTGTGAGCAACAGTTCGCTATGGGCTGGTATGCCAGCAATGCTCCAGCCGGTGCTGGTAGGGTTGGGGTATATGCTGATGTTAGTATTCTCAAATCCTGCTACGCCCAGATTCATCTGGCGCATAAGGCTGGTAAGGCTATCAGTTAACCAGTTGTTGGGGTCTATTGCAAAACTTGTGGTTGTTTTGTTCCAGGTAAAACTATATGCCTGTGTTGCCATATCGTTTATTACTCTTATTATGGTATCGCCTGTAGTAGACCTCAGTCGTAACTCTAAGGGTACTTTAAACAACGGCACTGAAGAAGGCGTAGAGGTGCGTTGGTCTATTTGCACATACACATTATTGCCACTCTGATTCCATCTTACATCATACATCGGGTATCCTTCGCCATAAAACCATTGTTCGAAAAATGTATCAACCGATGTGCCGTTTATGGTGCTACCCAATAGTGTTTTGGTCAGGTTTTTAAAATCTTCTATAGTACCTGTACTGTCTTCCATAGTTGTCTGCCATGCCCTCAGCAGATCAAAGAAGTAAGTATCATTGTTGATGATATGGCGTAGTGTGTGTATGACACAAGCTCCTTTGTCGTATGAAAGACGGCTGCTGAATATTCTGCCTTCATCTGTAGTATCATCTACATATACACTGCCACCTAACTGG
>JBIKKS010000332.1:0-3287 GCA_044360235.1 Flavipsychrobacter sp.
TACCCCTGAAACGGTCGGCATAGAGGTATTCAGTGTAGCTTGCAAAGCCTTCGTTTATAACAATATCTGCCCATGTGGCGCAAGTTACGCTATTACCAAACCACTGATGCCCTAGCTCGTGTGCTACTAGCCAACTTTGGAAAAAGCCCATTGTAGACATGGTTTGGTGCTCCATGCCGCCGCTGAGTGGGGCCATAGCATGACCGTATTTTTCTTTCCAGAACGGATAACGCCCAAATATGCTGCTGAAGTAATTCACCTGCTCATCGGTAGAGTCTATAATATTTTTGAAGAAGGGTAGTGTACCACTGTTGTCATACACATAGTTTTGTATTAGCATAGAGTCAGCACTACCATCAAAGTGCATGTAGTAGGAGTAGTCTACATACTTAGCCACCGATGCCGATATGAGGTAATATACTACAGGATAGCGTTCTTTCCACTCATACCTGCTACGCCCGCCCCCCATAGGGGTAACCGCCTGAAGCAGTCCAATACTACCTGCTTTCAACGAGTCTGCAACTGTAATCCAGACATCAGCTGAATCGATTTTGTCTTTCAATGACTGCTTGCATGGCCACCAGTCTTTGGCACCGTAAGGCTCGCTGAGTGTGAAGGTAGCCCAGTTGTCCCAGCTAGGCGACCGTAGCGTGTTGATGCCACGTATATTAGATGAAGTACCTGATAGTGGTGTGCCATGATAAAATACTTGTGCTGTAAACATAGTACCCATAGCCATAGGGGAGGGTAAGCTCGCAGTGTGTACATCGCCGCTACTAGTCACAGATCGTAGGGTGCCGTCTATAAGCACAGAGTCTACAACCAAGGGTGGTAGTAACTCAAACACATAACCGGCCATGGTGCTAGCTGTAACCTGAGCCATTGTAGTGACATCGCCACTAAGTGTGGTGGCTACATTGGTCATTTCCAGATTTAGCTTTACGTATTTTACATCATACTTGTCTTCTTCGGGGCTTGCTACAGTTGTTTTTGCTGCATTTTTTATGCTCTCTAGTTTTGCCTTTACAGACTGACATTGCCAATCCTTTCTGTCATGCTGCCCATACGCATTTCCACATATACTTAGCACCAGTAGCGCAGCAGTTGCTTTACTCACCATTCTCATTATTTCTTTTTTTTACACCTAAAACTAAGCCATTTTACCCAAATGGCAGTTTTAGGTTATAGTTAGTTATTTGTGTATTAGTCACACACTCATTCATTGCAGTGTGGCCCATACCATTCGTAAGGACACATATCCACTTCTTTTGTACTTAACTACCGATGCAAACCGACCTCTGGGCTCGTCAAAATCTGACCCTTCGATAAAGCAACTTTTATATTCTTTTGTCATTGGCTGCCCCATGAGGTAGTGTTTGGTTATTTCTTTTTTCTTGTTCATTCGGTAGTAGCAGGCATTAGATAGTGCTGAGGTAAATACTGTATCGCCGGGTTCGGCTATGTTATTACTGAAGTTTTTTCCGCAGTCATTGTACACGATGTAAATATCATCGCCCTTGGTACACACATTGGCCGACATAAATTGTCGTTCATATATCTGAGGTGGTAGGTCGTTAAACATCGCTTGCTGTTGCCATTTCTTGTTCATATCTAAGGGCCTGTAGTAGTGTCGGTAACTTTTGTAGTACTGCGATTTTGGTAGTACTCTGCCCCATATCTCATTGCCATCATCATCAAATTGTGTAATGCATATATTGCCCAGATAGGTCTCAAAAACCTGAGACCGTGAGTAGGTTTCTGTGTTGATGTAGCGGTTGTAAGATTCTGATATAACTGTAGATAATCCATTGCTATTGGTCATCATCTTTAGCGGAAAGCCACTGAAGTAGTTTGTGGTATCTGTTTGTTCTTTGAGCCAGTTATTGGCTAGTTTGTTATTTAGCCAGCTATATTTACCTTCCAGTGTTTGTTCGTCGAACTTGAACAAAAGATTATTTATGAACTGTGCTGGGCGCATTTCTATGCCATATCTCAGCACAGCATCTTTGTAGCTCAGCATCATGAGATTGATGGTACCAGCAAATGGATTGTGGGTATAGGTAGTGTAATAAGGGATGATTTCGGTAGACAAATCGGCCGTTCGTTGCAACGGTAGCGTGCTATCGCGAGGTATGTAAAATACTTGCAGGTAATGGTCGTAAATGGGGCTGGACTCTACCGTATTTCCAGTGCCATTTACCAGCAGATTAGAGAGTCCTAGTGTGATGCAGGTGCCCTTTTCATCAGCATCTACACCAGTTACATTCATGAAGTGGTATTTTTTCCGGTCAAATATAAGTGGTACATCTCTATATAGTTTGTGATGGGCAGTATAGTATTTTAAATGCACATCGCATTTCTGAAACTGCATAGCATCTTGCGAGTATAGTATCTGGTAGCCGCTGTCGTGTTTGTGCTTTACTACGAAAAAACGGGTGGGTTTTGCCATACTCTTAGATCTGCCCATTGTTTCTTCCTCTATCAGTTTCCCGGTTTTGCCATCAAACCTTAATCGTATTAAAGCATGCCTGCCTGAGTTTTGCTGCTCGAAAAATATAACTGCGTCTTCATTTATTTCATACATGCCTTTGAAGGCACTTGTGGTAAGCATGAAGATGTCTAGTTTTTGGGGTGTAATAGAGGAGGTAAATAAACGATTGCAGGCGCTGTCAAACACATAAGTTTTGATGGGTTTATTTATTTCGAAGTGAAAAAGAATGGTATTGCCATTTTTGAGACACAATACTTTATTGATACCTACCTCGTCGAGCCCCAAGGGTGGGCTTAGTGTATAGCTGTCTTGCGACCAGCCTTTGTATGCGCCTGATAAGAGCAGCAAAAAAATAAAATAAAGACGTAGCATAGGGCTGTTTTCTTTATTCTAAGTTACTTAAAAGATGACAATGGTAAAAATAAAGGGCTCCATTTTGCTTATTATCTGCTGATTATTCAAAACTTCTTGTTGAGTAGATGGAGGTTTGTGACAAAAAAAAGCTATCGGGAAACCGATAGCTGTAATTAACACTCACTCAAAATTTAATTACTGAAAACGAAAATAGGGCATAGTTATTTTTATGTCTTTGCGAATAGTGCGTTGTTGTGCAACGTATTTAGCTTTTTGCGCTTACTAGATTTATATGCTCTGAGCTTACCATCTGCAGAGCCAAACTTTTGATAGATGGATATACTAATTCATACACGCCTCTTTTGCTGGGAGGTACGTCTGATTCCTGCATTGCTACTATGTAAATGATAGATTCTGGGATGTCTAATACTGTACATACCTT
>JBIKKS010000123.1:0-6218 GCA_044360235.1 Flavipsychrobacter sp.
GGTAACTGATGTTGTCTTTCACTCCGTTCAGTTCTTCCTGACGTAGTTTCAAACTCATCCAGTCATTTTGATCGAAGTACATAACCCAAGCTACAAAACAGATACCTACTATGAAGTATTTGTTCATCAGTACTTTGGTTACTTTTTTAGTGTCCATAAAGGGGTGCTATTTATTTGCCAAATTTAAGTGATTTGCCCGGATAGTATGCATTGCCTTTCAGCTCTTCTTCTATGCGAAGTAGTTGATTGTATTTCGCCATACGGTCGCTACGGCTGGCAGATCCAGTTTTTATTTGTCCGCAGTTAAGTGCCACAGCTAGGTCGGCTATGGTTACGTCTTCAGTTTCGCCGCTACGGTGGCTCATTATGGTGTTGTAGCGGTTGTGCTGAGCCATAGTTACTGCATCTATGGTTTCACTTAGGGTGCCTATCTGGTTTACTTTTACCAGCAGTCCGTTGGCTATAGATTCTGTGATGCCTTTTTCCAGTCTGGTTACATTGGTTACAAAAAGGTCATCACCTACCAGTTGCACTTTGTTGCCTAGTGCTTCGGTTAGTTTTTTCCAGCCCTTCCAGTCATCTTCTGCCATACCATCTTCTATACTTACTATTGGGTATTTTTTGCACCATTTCACCCAATATTCTACCAGCTCATCGCTAGTCATTTTTTTGCCATCGCTTTTGTGAAAGTGGTATTTTTTTTCTTTTTCCACCCACAATTCGCTATTAGCAGCATCCATAGCTATACCTACTTGCGAGCCGGGTTTGTAGCCAGCTTTTTCTATAGCTTTCAGTACAGTTTCTATAGCTTCTTCGTTGCTCTGTATATTGGGTGCAAAACCACCTTCGTCACCCACATTAGTACTGTAACCTTTTTCTTTCAGTACTGTTTTCAATGCATGGAAAATTTCTACACCCCAACGCAGCCCTTCGCTAAATGAGGAAGCGCCGATTGGCATAACCATGAACTCCTGAAAGTCTATTTTGTTATCGGCATGAGCGCCACCATTCAGGATGTTCATCATGGGTACAGGCAGGGTACGTGCGTTGGCACCACCTACATACCTGTATAGTGGCAAACCAGATACCTGTGCTGCTGCCTTAGCTGCTGCAAGGCTCACTGCCAGCATGGCATTGGCGCCCAGTTTAGATTTGTTGGGAGTGCCATCTATTTCCAGCAGAGACTTGTCTATAGCACGTTGGTCGGCTATGTCCATACCGTATAGTTCTTCTGCTATAATATCGTTTATGTTGCTTACTGCTTTCAGTACACCCTTGCCCAGATATTTTTTCTTATCCCCATCACGCAACTCCACTGCTTCGTGTTTTCCAGTGCTGGCACCGCTGGGTACTGCGGCTCTGCCCATTATACCATCGCTGGTGTGTACATCTGCTTCCACGGTAGGATTTCCTCTGCTGTCTAGTATCTGACGGGCAACTATGTCTGTAATGAAACTCATGTGAATTTATTTTGGTTGTGCTGCAAAAATATGTCTAAATGTATTAAGTAGTGAATACAAGGCTGATTTTGAGTAGTGTAGGTCTTCATTCACACGAGCTATCGTCTGTGTATGGGAATTACCACTTTGAACTTTGTGGTTAATGTCAAATCAAACTCACGAGCACCGTAGTCACTTTTATTTGGTTTGCAACTTTCGGGGGTGTTGGGTTGTATTCCAAAAGAGCAGTAGCTCAATTTGTTTCTTTCTGGTTTTAACCAAATAAATCAATGAAATGTTTTTGTTGATTATTGTAAACCTGACATTGTGTTTGTTGATGTTTCGGTGGCTGCCAAGAAAAGGATGGGAAGAAATTATTTCAATTTTTCTCTGCACAGTTGTGACGAAAGTTTTTACCTCTTTCTCTGTCCATACTTCTTCCAGATATTTGATATTGCCAATGTAGCTTTCTAATGCTTTGTGGGTCCATACTACCTGGTAAACCATTGCGCATGTTTTTTTCTTACATCCTCATGTGTCATTACTTGTCCTGTATTAGCCTGTTCTATTGCTTGATTTATCTCTTCCAGTATATTATTGGGTATATCTTCATGCAATTCGTTTTCTGCATCAGTTTCTAGTAGGGCATACACCATTTTTACTACGCGTTCATCAGCATGATCGATGTATCTCTTTACTTCTTGTCGCAATTCTTTCAATTCGGATGCACTCATGGATTTAATTTGTATTGCAAAAATATGCTAAAATCTTTTCAGTTCGTGCACGTATGTCATCACACCATCCATCGTTTGTGTATGGGAATTTCTACTTTGAATTTGGTGGTTAACGACAAATCATTGTGTGTTGTTCACTTGCACAATAAAACAACAAAGCCCAAACATTATGCCCGGGCTTTGTTGTGTAAATCGGTAACAATATTATTGTTTCATCCATCGTATTACTGCTACGGTATGGTCGTTGCTTATCCTTATTATGTACATACCTGCTGGTGTAGTTATGCCATTTATTTGTAGGGTAGACTGTCCTTTAGTCCAGGTGTCTGTGGTTATTAGTTTGCAGGTAGCGTCTAGTATTGTCACATTCATATTGCCGGTTACTGGTAAATTAGCCACCAGTATTAGCGAGCTGCTGTTTGTCTGTGCTATTTTGTATTCGGTGGCTGTGCCATTTATGTTGGTTACGCTCAGTGGGTTGTAGATGCTCACGCCTCTGCATCCTGCCGAGTCTACTATGATGCCAAAGGCACCCATAGTGGTATAGGTATAAGATGAACTAGTAGCACCTGCTATGGGGGTAAGACCGTTGTACCATTGGTATGCGGTATATAGTGCTGGTACTGATAGGGTAGTGCCTGTGAGGGTGATAATGGGGCGGGGAGATGGAGTGATGCTAACAGTGGTACTAGCAGAATCTACTTTCACGCCTCCGCTGTACAGGTATATTTTTACGGTTTGGTTGCCGGAGTTTGGAAAACATATACTTGCTGGGCTGGTAGTAGCAGTAGCAATGGTAGCACCTGCACAGCTAAATTTGAAGCTATCTATTGTACCTGTGCTGGTATTGGTGAATGTGATGCAGCTATCCTCGCAAGCAGTAGTTGCACTGGCAGTCATAGATGCGTCTATGACAGTGGTAGCTGGTGTGCGCAGCGATACGCTATCTACAGCAAAAGATGGATCAGTGCCTACGCCATCGTCATTGTTCACCCACCTAAACCCTATTTTTACGTTAGGGTTATTATTGGCAGATGAGGGTAGGTTAATGCTTGTAGAATCCCATCTTCCTTGTCCGCTGGTGCAAGTTGTTGTTTTGGCTGGGGTCATTAGAAGGCTCCATGTTGTACCATTATCTGGTGAGTAATATACACTTCCATCGTCTGTGGTGCCTTGACCATTGAGTATGTAATAAAATTTCAGCCTGATGTTGTATTTGCCTGTACAATTTATGGTAGGTGATTGTGCTCTGCGGTCTGTTTGGGGGCAGGCTAATAATCCACATAGCCCACCAGCATCATAAGATGCGCCATTATCGCCTATCAAACCAGGGTCTGAACCAACATGCAATGTAGCGCCCAGCCCAAACGAAGAAGTGCAGGTACTGCCACAAACACCCGCTAGTTGACCTGCTTCTTGGCAGCTTACGTACCAGCGATTGGGTTCAGTACCTTCTGAGCCAGTTACACTGAGTGTCCATGCACCGTTTGGTCCAGAATAACTAGAGACTTCTAGTCCTGTAGTGGCTCCAGTTTCGAAACTTTCAGTCCAAAAAACCTGAGCATTGCCATTTAGTGCGCTCAGCAGCAACAATGAAGGAATGAGTGTTAATAGTTTTTTCATAATCTGGTAATTTTATTTTAATAAATATACCAAACATTTTCAACTATACAATAGGAAATTGTCTATTTGTTAAATTTCTTTCACAAATTACTTGCAATACTCATTCGAGAAGTTCTCTGCTTGTGGGTTTTTTAGCTTTATTGCTACACGAAAATCTCCGCATCCGCTATCTTTTTTGTTCATCTTGTTGTAATAAATACCTCTGTATATAAACGATTGCGACCACATAGGGTCTAGCTGAATAGCCACAGACAGGTCATCTACTGCCGCACGGTAGTTTTTTAGCTCTCCATAGGCTACAGCGCGGTTCACATAACCCATTATATGATTGGGCATCAGTTCTATTTCTTTCTCAAAATCACCTATCGCACCTGCAAAATCACCCATTTTAAACTTGCATGAGCCACGCATACTGTAAGCAAGATAAAAATCTGGTCGCAGACTTATAGCCTCATCAAAGTCGGCAATGGCTGCTTTGTAATTTCCAGTACTTGATTCTTTGCGTGCCTTGGAAAGGATAGCCATAAAGAAATCTTTTTTCAGAGATATAGTTCTTTTTAGGTCTGCCATACTGCTTTTTTCGTCACCTATCATCTCTTCTAGATTCGATTTGTTGAAGAAGCCCAGCGTAAATTCGGGTTTTAGCTCCACAGATCTGTTGAAGCAACTCAGAGAGTTGGCAAAGTCACCTTGTAGTTGGTATATACCACCCAGTTGGTAGTATGCACGCCAGTTGGTAGAGTCAGCTTTTATACACAGCATATACTCGGCTATGGCACTATCTGGTTTGTCATTCAGCACATATTCATTGCCACGGTAGTAATGGTCTAACGTGTCAGATGTGGCTAGCCTTGGTGGTTTGTCAGTACCACACCCTAGTGCTATGAGAGATGAAAGAATCAGAAAAAATATTGATTGTTGTAAGCGTGCCATAGAAGCTATTTTGCTGAAAAATAAACTCTTTTGCACAATTATTCAACAATCAATTTGAAGTACAGTCAGTGTTCTACTTTTGGTTAATATTTTACCATGTCTTATTGCCAACTTCAAATTTTGCTGATATTAATGTTTGTTAATGTTGTGATCTGCTGTTTTTAGTAATAAGTAGGTGTATATCTTTATAGCGCAAATAGTACACGATCAACTAATAGCCGCCAATATGATAGTAAAAAGACTTTTATGGGTAATGCTGTATTTAGTTTTTGCAGTAAATGTATCTGCTGGAGAAGTGGCATATTTCAACAAACCTTGGAAAGAAGTATTGGCAAAAGCCAAGGCTGAAAACAAATATATAGTCGTAGACTGCTACACAGACTGGTGTGGCTGGTGCAAGGTGATGGACAAAGAAACCATGGCCAATGATGAAGTAATAGCAATGGTGCATCAGAACTACATAGCCGTAAAAATGGATATGGAACATGGCGAGGGTGTGAAAATGGCTATGAAATACCACGTTTCAGGTTTCCCTTCTTTTTTATACTTCAATCCTGAGGGTCGTTATGTGTATCAGTCTGCCGGTTACCAAAAGAAGGACGCATTTTTGGCAGAACTAAAAAAGGTACTACAACCATCAGAGCAGATATATGCGCCGGGTTTTACTGAAACGCTGGATATTGATTTTCCTGACTTTTACAAAAATGCCTTTGCGGAGAATGGTAAACGTACTTTTCCTACCGTAGACGAGGTGCAATCTTTTATGCGTTTGCAACGCGATCCTCACTCTGAAGTGAGCTGGGGGGTAATATCCAAGTTTGATGTAGGGGATAAATACACGTACTATTTCCTCGCAAATGTGGAGCGGTATCGTAAAATTTTTGGTAAGGTGAGTGTAAATGATAAGCTCAATAAGTTATTAGGTACCCGACTGGAAGAGGCTACAAAGGTAAAAAGTGATAGTGCTTTTGAGGTTGTGTTGCAAATGGTGGGTGCCTATATGGGCGAGGAAGCAGCAATGTCTAAGATTTACTGTAGGTTGTCATACAACAAGGGGGTAGAAAACTGGGAGCAATATGCAGTAGCAGCTAGTGACTATATAGACAAACAAGGTTTCAATAATACAAACTATGTAAATACACTAAGCTGGGATCTTTATGAGCAATGCAACAACCAGTCAGTACTCAAAAAGAGTGTAGACTGGATGAAACGAGTTAGTGACCAAGAGCCCACTTACGCCTATCTGGATACTTATGCATCGCTACTTTATAAGACGGGCAGCAAGAAAAAAGCCAAAGCCACTGCCCAAAAAGCAATAGCAGTAGGCAACGAAAACAAGATAGACGTCAAAGAAACAGAATTGTTGCTGGAAAAGATAAAAGCTTCGAAATAACGGCTACATAGCGATAGTTGTTTTCAGAGTATCAAGACAAAAGCGCTAACTCAAAATCTTTCATACTGCTCAGCTTGCCATCTGCCAGCGAAAACC
>JBIKKS010000124.1:0-6208 GCA_044360235.1 Flavipsychrobacter sp.
CTATAGGGTACAGTGCAACATAGACACTGTACCCTGATCTAAATGATTTAGTTGTGTATTCAGGTATGCATTATACCTGAAAAACACCCATCTTAAACTCTTTATCTTCCTTAGAGTGGTTGGCTGCATTTATGCCTTCCGATATCACATTTCTGGTTTCTGCAGGATCTATTATTTCATCTACCCACAGCCTAGCTGCTGCATAATATGCCGATGTCTGAGTTTCATATTTGTCCATTATGTCTTTTAGCATGGCTTTTTCAGTTTCTGGGTCTATCACTTCTCCCTTCGCCTTCAGCGATGCAACTTGTATCTGTAACAGTGTTTTGGCTGCTTGCTCACCCCCCATAACCGCTATTTTAGCATTGGGCCATGCATATATAAATCGTGGGTCGTATGCCTTGCCACACATAGCATAGTTGCCCGCACCATAAGAGTTCCCTATTATGATAGTGATTTTGGGCACTACCGAGTTAGCTACTGCATTTACCAGTTTTGCGCCATCTTTTATGATGCCACTTTGCTCGCTGCGGCTACCTACCATAAAGCCAGTTACATCTTGCAAAAATATCAGTGGTATTTTTTTCTGGTTGCAATTCATGATAAATCTGGCCGCTTTGTCGGCACTGTCGTTGTATATCACACCTCCCATTTGCATTTCGCCTTTGCCACTCTTTACTATTTTACGTTGGTTGGCCACTATGCCCACTGCCCAGCCGTCTACACGTGCATAGCCACACACTATAGTTTTGCCATAGTCTTCCTTAAACTGGTCAAACTCTGACTTGTCTACTATGCACTTTATCACATCCACTACATCAAACTGTTTGTTGTTCTGTACCGATACTAGCCCGTATATATCTGATATAGGGCGTGCAGGTGCTTCTGGTATGGCTCTGTCGTAGCCTCTGCGGGGTTGTTCTCCTATCTTGTCTATTATTCTCCTTACTTGGTCCAGACATTCTTGTTCTGTGTCAAACTTATAGTCTGCAATACCACTTACTTCAGTATGCATTTTTGCACCACCCAGTGCTTGCTGGTCAGCATCTTCCCCTATGGCAGCCTTTACAAGATACGGTCCTGCCAAAAATATAGAGCCATTACCTTCTACCATTAGTGTTTCATCGCTCATTATGGGTAGGTAAGCACCGCCAGCCACACAGCTACCCATTACAGCAGCTATCTGGGTGATGCCCATTGCGCTCATCTGAGCATTGTTTCTGAATATCCTTCCAAAGTGTTCTTTATCTGGAAATATTTCGTCCTGCATAGGTAAGTAAACACCCGCGCTATCTACAATATAGATCACTGGCAGGTGGTTTTCCATAGCTATCTCTTGCAGGCGCAGGTTTTTCTTGCCCGTTATCGGAAACCATGCACCAGCCTTTACCGTATTGTCATTGGCTACTATCACACATTGTCTGCCACATACATATCCCAGTCCGGCTACAGTGCCACCTGCTGGGCAACCACCGTGCTCTTCATACATTCCGTATCCTGTAAAAGAGCCAATTTCTGTAAACACACTGCCTTTATCTATCAGGTATTGTATACGCTCACGTGGGGGCATTTTTCCTTTTTCTCTGGCTTTATCCATGCTCTTTTTGCCACCACCCATGCTTATTATGTTATGCCTGCGTTTCATCTCACTTATTGCCAGGCGCATAGCATCATCATTTTTATTGAATTCCAGATTCATCCTGTTTGTGTTTTTTGTTGTAAAAATAGGGTAATAATCCCATGCCGATATATCAATTCTCGTCTATCTATTCTTAGCTGTTGTTTTTAGCTTACAAACTAGTATCGGCAAACATTTATTTCCATTTTCACCCAAGCTTTCACCCTGCCTTTACGTCTTGTTATATACCACCTCTACCGAGCTTCGGGCATCCTGTTTTTGTGGTGTACTATAAATACCTGAACTTTGTTACAGGAAGTGTGGTGGCAGTAAGCCTCTATGGCATGAAACTGAGTGGTATTATGAGGTTAAAATATTTTTTTGCTGGTGTTTTGTTTACTTTGCTTTGCCTGAGCAAAGGTAATTCTGTATATGCATCTCACATCTATGGTGGCGAGTTGTTGTACAAGCACTTGTCGGGCAACACCTATCAGCTCACACTGACGCTTTACGGCGATTGCAGCTCCACTGTTTCTAATTCTTTACCCACATCTGTACCTAAAATATACATTTACAATAACAACTTATTTTTTGATTCACTAAGCCTCAATCTTGATGCTCCCGGTTTGGAAGTTTCACCGGTTTGCCCAAAATTGATCAATAGTACCGCTTGTAATGGCGGCACTTTGCCCGGCGTTAAGAAGTTTACCTATTCTAATACCGTAGTTTTATCATCACCATCTACCAACTGGAGGTTTATTTTTTCCGGCGAATTAAGGGTAAGTGTCGCGGGCAGGAGCAACAACATCACTAATGTACTTAACAGTGGTAGTACTGTTATGCAATTGCAGGCTTCTCTTAATAATGCTACAGCTCCTAATACTTCACCCAATTATACTACAATACCTACACCGTTTTACTGCCTGCTCGAAGACCAGCAATACAATCAGGGAGCTATAGATGGCGACGGAGATTCTCTGTCATTTTCGTTGGTATCTGCCGTCAATGCCAGTCCCGCCAATCCTCTCTTTTCTCCGTTGGTCAATTATTCTGCCCCATTTAGCGGTGCATTCCCATTGGGTACTATACCTGGGGAGTTTACTTTCAGTGTGCTTAATGGTCAGCTAACATTTACGCCATCAGGTGTGCAAAATGCACTTATCGTCAATCAGGTATCCGAATACAGAAATGGTGTACTTATAGGTACAAGTCAGCGCGAAATGACTTTTATAGTAGCCGACAATTGCGAGGGAACTCCTCCTGCACTTAATGTAGCTAATGTAGTTGGTGGAGCTATAACAGGTGAAAACATTATTAATATTTGCGTAGGAACATCGTTGCTTACTTTCGACGTGAATTTGTCTAATCCAGATAGGGATACCACTGAAATTACACCCAAAAATGTTCCTACGGGTGCTAATGTTTCTGTTGTAAACAATTACAGCCCTTCCCCTTTTGTCCGTTTCTCTTGGAACACAGATACACTCACTACAGGTATTTACACCTTCTTTCTGGATGTGAAAAACGATCATTGTCCTATTGCCAATAGGCAAACAGTGGCTTATACGATCAATGTCACACCTTTCCCTACGGTAGCTGCTGCGCAAATATCTCCTACACAATGTGTGAATAATGCTGCTGTTCGTTACAATCTTGCTTTAGGTTACCTCCCACGCACACTTTCTGTAGTGCAAGGCGGAACTACTATTAAAACCTTTTTAGATTCCACGGGCAATATCACAGATAGCTTGCCTGCTGGCGATTATACCATTATTGCTTCTTCTCACCCTACCTGTCAGGTGAGCACTACTCTTACCATTAATGACGGTGGTGTCTTACCGCTAAATCCTGTTACGGTTACTTATTGCAAGGGTGACCCCAAACTACCTATACCCGTTACAAAAAGAGCACCAGAATCTGAAATATTTTGGTACGACGCAGCTAATAATCTATTAAGTACTGCGCCTTTCCCCGGTACCGAAACTGCAGGTACTAGTACTTGGTATATACAAGAAAGATATAAAGTGTGTACTTCAGATAAAGTACCTGTTACTGTTATCGTTAACCCTCTACCTCAAACTGTAATAGTCAATAACCCTAGTACTATTTGTCTCGGTGATACTATTTATCTACAGGCTACTGGTGGGGTAGAATATACTTGGTCTCCTACCGATAGAATTCTTTCAGATAAAGACGGGCGTTTATTTACCCGGCTGATGTCGCCTGGTGTATTTACAGTAAAGGTTGTCAATGAATTTGGTTGTGTCGACTCCACTGCGGTTACATATAGTAACATTGAGCCTTGTTGTCAATATTCTTACCCCACAGCTTTCACTCCTAATGGCGATGGTAAGAATGATGGTTTCAAAGTAATAACCTACGGCAATAGTTGGAGTTACAAACTAGCTATATACAACAGATGGGGGCAGTTGGTTTTTCTGTCTTACGATCCTGCTCAGTATTGGGATGGTACACAATATGGGGAGCCATGCGATGCTGGTACCTACTTTTACTTCTTCAACGGCAGGTGCGTTACTGGTTTCACAGACGAGCATCAGGGCGACGTTACGCTTATCAGGTAGTTTCTTTGGGCAAATATCATCATTATTAATTTATTTCCAGCAGTTTATGTATGCTAGAATGGGCTTTCAAAATCTTTCATTTGCACAAAAGATAAGTCTCTGGTAGATATAGTGGGTTCAGTTACTCCCCAATCCATACCTATACTGTCATACCTGATACCGGTGTCACTTTCTTTGTTGTATACAGACGACACTAGGTAATAAGTCATTGCATCGTTGGTCAGTGCTTTAAAGCCATGAGCAAATCCTTCGGGTATGTAGTAAGCCAGATTATTGCTGGCAGATAGCTCGTGGGCGTAATATTTTCCATAGGTAGCTGAGTCTTTGCGCAGGTCTACTATCACATCTAGTATTGCCCCTTGCGGGCACCATACCACCTTGCTGTGCTGGTGGGGCGGCAGCTGAAAATGCATCCCCCTTATCACGTCCTTATGCGATATCGAGTAATAGCTTTCCTTAAGCTCAAAGTTTACACCCTTATCTCTGAAGCTAGTGTCATGAAATGTTTTCACAAAACTTCCTCTCAGGTCTGTGGGGCAGGGTAGTGCTATAATGTATGCTCCTGCTAGTGGTAGTTCTGTAAATTGCATAGGTCTATAACACTCGGTTTTTTTAAAAATCGCTATGCAGTAGATCCGTTACTGCAGTCACTGAGTTTACCCAAAATAGGTTTCTATCTGTTGCATACACTTTTGGTGTGCAGGCGTATGCCTGTCTGCATACCATTTAGCAGTCCATTCTATCGCAGTTCGTCCATCTAGCATGCCTTTCCAGCCCATATTTTTCAGGGCTTTGTTGCTGTTTAGCAGCAGCAGTTTAGCTTCGTGTGGGGCATTGTTGTTGGTTAGGTCTTTGTAAGCACCAGTGCCATATGCTGCAATAAATATTTTGGTCAGGTCTTCTACCGTCAGCATATCGTCTGGGTCTGGTCCAAAGTTGTAAGCTGTGCTGTGTAGTGCTGGTTGTTCCATCATTTGGGCACCTAGAAGCAGGTAAGCTCCTAGCGGTTCCAGCACATGCTGCCATGGGCGCACAGATGCTGGGTTGCGCAGCCCTACGGTGTCGCCATGGCTTATAGCTTTTACTATGTCTGCTACTATCCTGTCGTCAGAGTAGTCGCCACCACCTATTACGTTTCCCGCACGGGCAGCAGCTATCGATTTTTTATGTTGTGCATACACCTCAGGGTTGAAAAACGACCGCCTGTAAGAATCTATTACTATTTCTGCTGCTGCTTTGCTGGCAGAGTAGGGGTCATACCCACCTAATTTGTCATCCTCGGCAAACGGTATTCCTCTTTCGGGGTTGTCATATACCTTGTCGGTGGTTATCATTATTCCTGCTGTAGTGGTGGGTAGGTTGCGCATAGCATCCAGCACATGTGCTGTGCCTTGTGCATTCACCATAAATGTATAGGAGGGCATATCATACCCCCTACGCACCAGTGGCTGCGCAGCAAAGTGAAACACAAAGTCTGGTTCATAACGCACAAGCTCTGTTTGCAGTTTTTGCTTATCGCTTATGTCTGCTATTACTGAGCTGTAGCAAAGTTTATCGCCCGCTATCTGATAGTATAGGTCAATGTCTTTTTCAGGTGCTAGTGCATATCCTTTTACATTGGCTCCCAGCCAGTGTAGTATTTGTAGCATCCACGATCCCTTGAATCCTGTATGCCCTGTCAGGAAAACACGCTTTCCATTATATGCTTTTCGCAGATACGCTTCTGTTACCACTTTTTCCATAACGGTTCGGTTTGCCACATGTGCTCCAGTTCTTCCTTGTCGCGTAGTGTATCCATACATTTCCAAAAGCCATGATGTTTGTATGCGGCTATTTGGGTATCCGCTGCCAGGTCATTCATGGGTTGTCGTTCCCACATTACATCGTCAGCATCTTCATGCAGGTATTGGGCTATAGTTGGCTCCACCACAAAAAAACCACCGTTTATCCAAGTGCCAGAGTCTTCTGGTTTTTCTTCAAAACTGTTGATAGTGCCATTTTCTTCCAT
>JBIKKS010000125.1:0-6168 GCA_044360235.1 Flavipsychrobacter sp.
CTATACCTATTCTGCCACCTGCCAATACCTTCATAGCGAAAGTGAAACCAAAACCATCATCTCCTATACGATTTGCTTTGGGAACTTTTACATCCTGAAACATGATACTGTGTGTGTCGCTACCACGTATACCAAGTTTATTTTCTTTTGCACCTACCGTTACTCCTGGGCTATTTTTTTCTACTATCAATGCATTGATACCCTTGTGACCTTTCTCTGGGTATGTTTGTGCTATTACCAAATAATAAGAAGCAGAATTTCCGTTAGTAATCCAGTTTTTAGTACCATTTAGTAAGTAATAGTCGCCCATATCTTCGGCAGTAGTACGCTGAGAAGTAGCATCAGATCCAGCTTCTGGTTCGCTTAGAAGAAACGCACCTATTTTCTTACCAGTAGCTAACTCTACAAGATATTTTTGCTTTTGCTCTTCATTGCCATATGTCTCTAATCCCCAGCACACCAATGAGTTGTTTACACTCATACACACAGACACAGAAGCATCTATTTTCGAGATTTCCTCCATTGCCAGAACGTAAGATATAGTGTCCATTCCTGATCCACCATATTTAGGGTCAACCATCATCCCCATAAAACCTAGCTCACCAAGTTTCTGAATTTGTTCAGCCGGAAATTTTTGATGCTCATCACGCTCAATAACGCCTGGTAATAATTCATTTCTTGCAAAATCCCTAGCCGCCATCTGTACGGCTACCTGCTCTTCAGTTAGTTGAAAGTTCATATCGTATATCAGTATAAATCGCTTTGACTTGAACGATTGCGCCGCAAATTACAGCTAAATTTTGATATCTGAAAACAGAAATCGCGCTAATTACAAGGAACTTATTGTAATACTTGCACCCAAATTGGAAAAGTATATGGATGGAGAATAGCCAAGCGAGCACATTTCCATAAATTCAATATTATCCGTTACTCTAAAGCAATTTAAGAGAAGCTTCTTTATCAGCATGCAATTGTTGCTGCAGCGCTTCGAGTGATGCAAATTTTTCCTCATCGCGTAGTTTACTCACAACCATTACCTCTAATTCCTGACCATATATATCTTGCTCAAAGTCGAAAATATTCACTTCAATCTTCACATCTTTACTGTTTGTAACAGTAGGATTGTACCCAATGCTCATCATACCACCATACATTGTTCCACCATACAATACCTTTACTGCATATATCCCATTTGCAGGAGTTACTTGATCAGGATCTATAAGTTGCAGATTTGCAGTAGGATAACCTATAGTCCTGCCTAGTTTATTGCCATGCACTACCCTGCCCATAAAAGAATAATATCGACCCAGCATAGCATTAGCATTAGACAAATGACCAGAAATGATGGCATTACGAATTTTGGTAGAACTTACTGCAGCAGCAGATATAAGCTGTGCTGGAATTTCAGCAATTTCATAGTTGCACTCGGGTGCATATTGCCTCAGCAAATTAATGTTGCCTGTACGGTCATGACCGAAATGGTGGTCGTATCCTATGATAATGGAATGAGGGCGGAATATTTGTACTATAAACTGTTTAATGTATTCAGTAGCCGTCATAGCAGCAAAGGCAGCAGTGAATGGTACAACTACAATATGTTTTATACCAGTATCAGCTATCAACTGTAGTTTCTGCTGCAATGGAGTAATGATACCTAATGGCTGATTAGGAAAAAGTACTTTTCTAGGATGTGGCTCAAATGTTAGCAATATACTCTCTCCGCTAGCAGCTTTAGCATGGCTGACTACTTCTTGTAATATTGCCTTGTGACCATTATGCACCCCATCAAAAGTACCGATTGTAATAGCAGCTTTGTGAAACACCGGCAACTGCTCTATCTCGTAAAAAACCGCCATAATTAAGTCTCAAAGGTAATGTTTTATATACTGTACACACAAAAAACACTGTTTTACCTTATCAAATTCTGCAATTTCTTTTCATCAGTAATAATCACTTTGCCAGACTTAATATCTATCAGTTGTTCACTTTTAAAGTCGCTGAGGGTACGTATCAGTGACTCAGATGCAGTACCAGCTATAGTAGCCAAGTCATCTCTACTTATGTCTATCAAGAATGGTTCATTCTTATTAGTATGGTACTTTTTCTGAAGACTCGTTAAGGCTTCAGCTACTTTTTTCCTTAGTGTGTTATACGCTATCCCCAACAAATGTTCTTCTTTTTCAGTCAGATTTTTGGCAAGCATAGCGATAAACTTCCTAGCTATATCTTGATTATTATGAATCAAGTCCTCAAAATCTTTGCGTGGTATTAATGCCAGCTCTGTTTCATCCATTGTTTCTGCATTTTCTTTATAAGCACCACCTTCCAGCAATGCCAGATATCCCAGAAAATCACCCGTATTATATAGATCCATTACTAGATCTTTTCCATCATCATGAGTTTTGTAGGTTTTCACTTTGCCACTCACCACATAGTAGAGATAGTGAGGATTGTTACCTTCTTTGTATATAAGCTGTTTTTTCTTATACGTATTCGTATTACTTTGCTCTGTAAGTTCCTTCAACGTTTTTTTGTTATCCAGAGCATCTATCAATTCATTTACACCATTAATATCAGCAGGCAGATTCTTTTTTATGAGTTCTACCTTTTTAAACCTACTCTCTATTGCATTCAACAACTCATTCCCCGAAAACGGCTTGGTGATATAATCATCTGCACCCAACTCCATTGCCGCCCTGAAATCGCTACGTTCACTTTTAGAAGTCAGAAAAATAAACGGTATAGATTGCGTAAGCGGATCTTTATGTAGCACATGAAGCACACCATAGCCATCAATACCAGGCATCATTATGTCACATATTATTAGGTCTGGCTGCTTTTTTTGTGCAGTTTCTATACCTTCTTTGCCATTACGTGCAGTTATGACAGCATAATCAGAGAGTGTAAGTATCTCTTCTACATTCTCTCTTATATATTCATTATCCTCAATTATAAGAATAGTCTTCATAATAATAGTTAGTTGTTTTGTGAAAACGTTATAGTGAATTTAGTACCCTCCCCCAGTCTACTTACGCAGGCTATTTCACCATTCATCAGCTCTGTGTATTTACTTACAATATGTAAACCCAACCCTGTTCCTTGAATATTGGTAACATTTGAAGATCGGAAAAATCGCCTGTACAAATGCTGTAAATCTTCTTCCGGTATCCCTATCCCATTATCCTTTACTGAGAGAATAAGTTTGCCGGCAACACGCTCAGTTGTTAATGCTACAACTGAATCTTCTACCGAAAACTTGATTGCATTAGATAAAAGATTAGAAACTATATGCCTCATCATTGATGAATCCAGATGCACCATCGAATCATTTCCCTGATGTTTATAGTCTATGTGTTGACCCTTTTTGAGCAAGTGCTGCACACCTTGCATTATTTCATTCATTTGTAGTTGAACGTCATACTCTGTATTTTTCGCCACTATGTTACCTTCCTCTATTTTACCTACTGAAAGAAAATCATTCAAAATTTCGGTAAGAGATGTAACTGAAGAAACAATTCTCTGTATGTGCTTTTCTCTATTAGGTTGTTCTTCTTCTTTCTCATACTTTGACAATAAATATGCTGAAGATAATACTGCACTCAGAGGTGTGCGAAATTCATGAGATGCCATTGATACAAATCTCGATTTGAGTTCGTTCAATTCCTTCTCTTTTTCCAATGCAGCTAATATTTCAATTTCAGCTTTTTTCTTGTCAGATACATCTATTGCTATACCTAAATAGCTAGAGATCGTATTGTAACTATCTTTAAGAGGTGTAACATTGAGCGATACATAAAATGTACTACCGTCCTTTCGACGATAATGCCACTCCTGATTGTTTCCTAAATTAAGTTTGGAGGCCGTAGTGAATACTTCGAAATCTGCTTTTACTTCAGTTTTAGTTAAAGCAGATAATTCCATTGCCTTTTTTTGCAATTCACTCTCCAAATGAAATGAAGCTATTGATATCTTGTTGATTACCTCATCTGATTTGTAACCCAACCATTTTTCTGCTGAAGGATTGAAAAACTGTAACAAACCGTCAGTATCACAAACAAAAATAATGGCACCTGCATGGTTCCATATATTATTCAAGAAGATGTTAACTCGTTGCAATTCTGCATCTTTTCTTTCTGTTTCTTTTATCTGGCTGCCCAGCTGAGCTACTGTTATAGCAAGAGACTGCGATCCTTCTTTTACTTTTTCTTCTAGGTGTGCATTTAGTTGAATGATTGCCTGTTCTGTTTCTTTTCGCTGTGTTATGTCATTAATAAAAGCCAGTGCAAAACTCTGACCGTCTATTTTATAGTGGCCAAGACTAACCTCAACAGGAAACTCAGATCCGTCTTTTTTTACCCCTGCCAACTCCATACCCAATCCCATGGGCCTGCTATGAGGGTCTGCACTGAATTTTTCTCTATGCTGTACATGTCTGTGCGCATACCTTGATGGGATAAGGCATTCTACTTTTTTTCCAGTCAGTTCATCAGATACATAACCGAACTGCTGCTCCACACACTTATTTGCCATCTGTATAACACCTTGCGAATTAGCAATTAGGATACCTATACTTGCATAGTTAAATAAAGCCTGAAAAGTATTATTATCGAGGTTAGTGAATGGCATGCCTAAATTTAAGCCAAATAAATTGCCATTCAATATGTTTTCTGCATTTTTTGCTGCCGATTGCCCCATTCTGAAATGTTGGACGCAAATTTATTGTATAAAACACTACCAATAAGTGACTTTAGTCACAGACAATGTTGTTTCAAATCACTTTTTGTGACAGCATGACGATTTCACTTCTTTTGCTGTCATCTCTACTTTTGGGCTAAGGTAAGGTATACCAAGGTTTAGCCCTCTTAAAACAAATAATAACCCAAATGAAAACACAATTACTGGTGCAAATCTTTTAATATTCACCCCTTTCACAAAATTCATCCTAGATTTCAGTAATGTTATTCCTACTAGCATAGGCATAGTACCCACACCAAATATATACATCAATATAGCTGCCCCTGCTGCGGTAGGCATAGCCATAGTAGCTGACAGCGCCATATAAACCAGCCCACATGGTAGCAAGCCGTTCAACACACCTGCTGATGCTATTGCGCCTAATCCCGGATTGCCTATTACTTTGCCCAGCATTTTTTTTACGGGTTCGCTCCATGGCAACTTGAATTTTATATTATGCCCTGGCACAAAGGTTATAATACCAGCTATTAGTAGCAATACACCAGAAAAAACAGATACATACTGTTGCACTCTAGGGTTAAATAATTCTTTGAAAGAATGTAACACCACAGCCATCAGCGCATAAACAGAAATACGACCAATATGATACAAAGCAATAGCCAGCATTTTCTGAATACCCGAAAACACCTGAAAAGGCATAATCCATATTATAGGACCGCACATACCTGCACAATGAAGGCTACCAGTAAATCCCATCAAAAATGCCATCAATATTGCTGCAGTACCCATTTTAGTTCAGATTTATTGCAGTTTCTTGATAGTATTTTTTTCCATCCACCTCCCAGTTTATCTTCATAGTATATCTGGTCCTCTGCAGCTTGCTCCTGTCTATCGACATACTGTTATTTTCTGCTATTAATGATATCCTACGATCCCATTTGTCATTTACAGGAGAATAAAAATATAATTCACCCTTCACTATTTTATCCTTGAACTCACCCGGAAATTCAACACTTACCATAGATTCATTTGCACGAATCACCAAAGGCACAGATAGTTCCGATTGGTTTTTACCAGCATCTATCACACGCTGATATTCTATTTCGTCTTTATAATAGTCTTTGGAAACCAAATCTATTTTTTGCCTACTACTTGCTACTACAAGTGTCACCATCATAGCCACAAAAGAACCATATAGCAATCCTGCCTTCCACCCCCAACTTATTTTCATAATACTTTGCTTGTTTAATTAATTACTTACCTGTACCAAACGGTCCAAGAAAAGAAGTAGTAATGGTCGTTATCTTTTTCTTACCAGCATATACTCCTATTTTTAACTGTGTTTTTCTACCAGATACGTCGCTAGCAGCTACATACACAAACATAGTCCCAGTCACAGTACCATCTTTAGGTATTATTATACTATTCTCACCTACCAATTTGATACTACCCTTAAAATTTTCAGGTACCAAC
>JBIKKS010000447.1:0-2877 GCA_044360235.1 Flavipsychrobacter sp.
TAAGTAATAACGCAATTTCAACAGCAGAGTGTCTCACTCTGCTATGTTGTTTTTCGCCTGCCAGTAACAATATTCAGTACACAAATAAATATCAAACAAATATCAATATGGCCATATTGAATTTTCAAAAACCGGATAAAATAGCACTTCAGAAAACAACCGATTTTGAAGCGCAGTTCGAGTTTCGTCCTTTAGAACCTGGTTATGGCGTTACGATAGGTAATGCTCTACGCCGTGTGTTGCTGTCTTCGCTAGAAGGATTTGCGATCACTGCAATCAGGATACCCGGTGCAGATCACGAGTTTGCTACGATTAAGGGTGTTTTTCAGGATGTTACAGAGATTATCCTCAATCTGAAGCAGGTTCGTCTAAAAGCTATTGGTGAAGTAGGCGACTTTGTAAGTCACAAAGTAGATATCAACGTTAAAGGCATAGAAGTATTCACTGCAGGTATGATAGGTGAATCTCTTCCTGATTTTCAGGTTATGAATCCTGATCTGGTAATATGCAATCTTCATCCGGGTACTGGCTTCCAAATGGAAGTTCATATCGGTAAAGGTCGTGGATATGTACCAGCTGAAGAGAATCGCCCAGAAGATGGTCCATTGGGTTTGATAGCTATCGATTCTATCTTCACTCCTATCAAGAATGTAAAATACAACATCGAAAATACCCGTGTTGAACAACGTACGGATTTCGAAAAGTTGATAATGGAAGTAGTTACAGATGGTACTATTCATCCTGAAGAGGCTGTTAAAGAAGCATCTCGCATACTTATTCAGCATTTGATGATCATTACTGATGAGAATATCTCATTAGATACAAGACGTGAAGAAAAAGAAACTATAGTAGACGAGGAAACATTGCTGGTGCGTAAAGTATTGAACACACCACTTGAAGATCTCGAACTTTCTGTACGTGCGTTCAACTGTCTTAAAGCTGCTAAAATCAACTCACTGAGCGAATTAGTTCAGTATACTCAGGAAGAATTAATGAAATTCCGCAATTTCGGACAGAAATCACTCTCTGAAATTGAGCAAGTGCTTCACGAACGTGGTTTGCACTTCGGTATGGATATCAACAAATTCCGCAGAGGAGAAGATTAATATTTTTATAGAGGTCAATATTCTTAACCTTTGGGTGAATGAATGTTGGCCTCTTTTTATTGCTTATTTTCTATTTTTATTTTATAACAACCTCATAAATCCTGACACGGTATGAGGGTTTAAACAACAAATGTCATGCGTCACGGAGACAAAATCAAAAATTTAAGTCGCACAGCTTCACATCGTGCAGCACTTCTTTCTAACCTTACAGCTCAGCTGATACAGTATAAGCGTATCACTACTACCTTAGCTAAGGCTAAAGCACTGCGTGTATATGCAGAGCCTATCATCACTCGTAGCAAGAATGATACTATGCACAATCGTCGTATTGTATTTAGCTATTTGCAAGACAAAGAATCTATCAAAGAATTGTTTGGTGTTATCAGCGATAAGGTTGCTGACCGTCCAGGTGGTTATACCCGTATCATCAAGTTGCCACGTCGTATAGGTGATGCTGCTGATATGGCTATGATAGAGTTGGTTGATTTCAATACCATATATGGTAAAGATACTGAAGCTGCCGCTGCTAAGAAAACACGTCGTAGCCGTAGAAGTTCTGGTGCAAAAGCAACTACTGAAACTTCAACTCCTGCACCAGTTGCAGCTGCTGAAGAAACTATAGTAGAAGCTAACGAAACTACTGAAGTTACTGAAACAACTGAAGCTACTGAAGTTACTGAAGTTACAGAAACAACTACTGAAGTTACAGAAACAACTACTGAAGTTACAGAAACAACTACTGAAGAGAACAACGCTTAATTCAGTTCAAGTTTATTATTCCACACCGGGAAACAGTTCTACTGTTTCCCGGTTTTTTTATTGCCTTCTTCGTGTACCGGAATTGTTTTCTTTTTTGATGTAGTTGTATATTACAGACATAGTAGTGAATAGTAATGCTACATATACAGCCCCATAAAAGAGCATATCCTCAATGTCTTCTTGTAGGGTGAGATAGGGTGGTCTGTCTTCGAAGAAAAAATACATTACTGTAAGCAGTATTGATATCACTAGTATTTTGGCGTATGTTTTGCGCATAGTTGTGAAATTGGCTATTTTCTGGCCAGTTTACAATATTAGTTTCCTTTGTTTTTTTATAGTGGCTACTTTACAATCTCACAAACTGTTTTGTTTGTTTGCCATAATCACTGACAACCTCTACTATATATACACCAGTAGGAAGGAAACTAGCATCAACTATTTGATGTGCGGTGTTATGGCTTTGTTGTTTTGATACAATCTGTCCAGATGTATTGTAAACCGTGATGTTTAAATTGCTGGTTTTTTCTGTTAATTCTATATGTATCTCTGAGGTAGTAGGGTTAGGATATAGTTTTACTGTAGTACCCTTATTAACAATCAACTGGCTATTACTAAGTACTGGCGTAGTATCCATAAATGTCTCGTAATAGTATACTGTTGTATAGTCTGGTGTCAAAGAGTATGACGTCCAGTTGTACATGTATTGCTGTATAGTGTCAGGGTCATTATTGGTGTTGTAGCCTACTGTCTGCATAGATGTAGGAGACCAAGCATTAGCTATACTGTCCCATCCCTTATGAAATATTGTATCTGGTTTGGAGCCTGTAATGTGTTTCGACATATTGTATTGTGGCCACCATGTGCCATGTATTGGATCGTATTGGTGTTGTTTCCAAGAGTTGTGGTAGGTCATTGTTCCACTATACCCAAACGTATCACGGACATAGGCACCTAGCACTGTACCATCATAAAAACTAGTTTGTACTGTAATGAGTCTGTTACTAGCATCGTA
>JBIKKS010000335.1:0-3276 GCA_044360235.1 Flavipsychrobacter sp.
TACATACTTAGATTGCTGTATAAGTGGTAGCAAAAAAGTAGTGTCTGTTAAGTTTGCAAAATGGTCTATCTGCAATAGATTCCCAGTGCCGCTATAAGTGTAGTTAGTTTTAGCTACTATTTTCCATGCACCCATATGGTATTCATAAATGCTATCTTTTATCAGTTTGCCAGTGGTGCCATAACTGAAAAACTGCTTGAATGCACTGTCAGGAATCCCTGTATTAAAGTTTAACCACAAGCCACTGTTTATTGTATTGTTGGTATTGAATGTGTTGTGGTATTTACGGTCATCATTAAGCGTGTCTGGGAAAATTTCTTGAAAGCTTATTTGGTTACTATTAGTGTCGTAGTTGGCAATGTTCGACTCGTAAAATACAAAAGATGGCATACTAAATGGGTCCATAGTCCAGTGAAGGTAGGTGTCATACTTCACTTGTGGTGTAGTAAATATGCCTGCAAAGTCGAACATTGGAGAAGTACTGTAAGTATAATTGTAGGCATAAATCATATTGTTATAGTCGTACAAAGATTTTCTCATGCCACTATACTTCAGTTTAACTGAGTCTGATAATGAGGCTAAAACATTGTCTCTGGTGCTTTGAGCTATTACACGTTGAGTAGGTACACCAGCAGTAGTTTTTGCCTTATTATTTTCTGTGCTGTTTTGTTGCAGTAACGCGCTTATCAAGAGTTTATGATCTTTAGCATGATGCATATGCTTCTTTGTGAACTGTGCAGTAGCACTGAACCCAATAACTAAACTTAGAGCTATTGTAAGTATGTTTTTCATAACCAGAAATGAGTATGTGTAAAAGTATGATTACGGAAAGTTAGTGAATTTTGTTAATAGTAGTGAGGCAGGGTGAGAAAAAAAAATAAAAATTCTACTATCTGTTGATTTATCAAAAAAGCTGCGTACATTAGAGTTATCTAGTTTTGTCAATCTCTAAACGTAAGCACATTATGCATCCAAAATTTATGTTCCACCATATTACCAAGTTCGCCTCAGTGGTTACTTTGGTAGCTGTAGTTGGTCTATCATTTACATTTAGTTCCTGCAATAAAAAGGGAGGAGGTAACACTAAAGTTACTGCCTCAGAATGTTTCGCACCTACCGACGATAGCACTACAACTAATAGCACGATTGGCAAGGGCGAGCCACAACGCACTCTAACTAGCGTAGTAACTGTGGCAGACATGAACGGTATGGAAGGAAGCTCTGCTATAGAAGTTGTGTTTAACGAAAACACTGAATTTTTTACTGTTTCAGACCCTGCTGTTATAGCAATTGTAAAAGAAGCATTCAGTAATGGTAAACCTATACAGGTATCTTTCAATCCTTGGAAAGGTACACTGCTTAAAGCCGAGTATGCTACAGGGCCACAAGCTGCTGCATTGAGTGCGCGTTTGCTAGATAGAGGTGCAGAGACAGCAGTATCATTAAGGGCGTCTACTGTTACTGATGAGGTTATAGATAATCCTTCTGAGCTTGGTACACTTAATTTATCTGATACTGGTCTCAATAATTTGATACCAGATTTCGCAACTGCTCAGGTGATGTTCAATTACATAGCCAAACAGTGCTGTGCAATACCTGGACCGTACGCTATTGATTATTGTATTCCATTTCAGTATTGCATAGACGGTTGTTATGCTCGTGCTCACAAAATGTGCTGGATTATCAATAAAAGGTACAAATACGGTACTAAAAAAGTATTCAGTTTTGCTACACCTACTTCTACCTACAAGTTGTCTGTACAAGGTCAAAAATGGGGTGGTTGCTGCATTCGTTGGTGGTATCATGTTGCTCCATTGGTTACAGTAAAAACGCCTACAGGTCCTAAAGCATATGTGTTTGATCCAGCAATGTTCAATCAACCTGTTCTTCTGTCGGTTTGGTTACATGCTCAGGAAAATCCGGTATGTTCTGGCTCGTTTATACCAAAGGTTACAATGTATAACATTCGCCCTACAGCCTCTTACGCGCCTTCTGGTACCTCTGGTTTGGTGTTCTCTACCGACCCTACTTTCTCTGCCACTAACAATACCCTTTACAATTACAGGAACCTAATTACATGTCCATAATAAAATCAATTAAAGTATTTCTCGCAAACTCAACATGTATCTCCTACATGTTGGGTTTGTTTTTTATGATTATAGCATTTCCTTCATGTGCATTGGTGCAAAAGAAAAAAGTCAATAATAACGGCAAAGTACCTGTAGAGTATGCTCTAACAGTAGCAGCTATTAATCAGCCTGCTGGCAATGATGTATATATAGAGGTTAGCTTTAATGAGTCGGCAAGGTTTTACAGAATACCTAAAAATGCAGCTCCCGAATACTTGGAATTGCTCAGGATGTCTGAAAAAACAAATACTCAGGTTCTGGTAAAACGTGCCAATGAATATTCTGATATTATACTCAGAGTAAGAAAGAAAAAGTAATGATCGATTTTGCTAGGCGATAATCAATTTAAAAACTCAATTTTAAGTTCATGTTGCGTACTTTTTTTGCCATTATTTTGTTTTTACCTATAGTGCAGCTACATGCTGCTGTAGGAATCGTAAGTCTGAACGAAGCCATAAAGACTAAAATGGTAAAATTTTCAGCAACAAATACTACAGGTGCATATCAAGGAAAAACCACAACAGTAATGCTTGTCAACACCAGCAGAGAATTACTGAAGGTGAAAATTGATGTTGGTACTGTCCTTACACCCGACAGTAGCTCTTACCAACCCATGATACTGGCAGGTGAGGAGTTACTTGTACTACAACCATCAGGCTCAGCCAGTATGCTGGTGCAAACATTTTGCGGCAATAGCCCTAAGTCTTGCCCATCCCAAGGACATGGATTCAGATACTCTGGAATAGGTATTGATACTTTGGTTACAGTTATGAAATTTGTGAAGGCAAATAATTTGTTCGATGATTTAGGGCAATATGCTGTATGGGCTGTCACTAACAACGCCAGCTTATCTAATATCTACGATAGTCACAGACCACAGTTAGCCAACCAACTGATGGAGGTAATATGCAAAGCCACAGGTAAACAAAAGCCAGACTATTACACCATCAATGCGCCTACGGAGCAAGTGCCTGATATGCCGGCTTACGTTCCCAAACCATTAAAAATAGTAGCCACATTCAGGCTCATTACTCAAGACACTAAACGCCTCACATTAGGGGTTTTTAACGATGCGGGTGCTGTGGTTCAGTCAGTGTTTGAAGATAGAGAGTTTCCTGCTACAGGGCATGAGTTTGGGGTAGAGTTT